>JAIRRG010000249.1 GCA_031256095.1 Desulfobulbaceae bacterium | reverse complement strand
TAAAATTTCCAGCAATTCGTGCAGGCTGCGGATTCCCGCTATCTCGATGCGTGGATTTTTGGGCAGGCGATCGCGGTTGTTGGCGGGCAGGATTACGCGCTTGAAACCCAGGCGCTGGGCCTCGCGGACGCGGATTTCGATGTGGCCGACCGCCCGTACCTCGCCGGTCAGACCGATTTCGCCGCACAGGGTGGTATCGGATGGGATGGGGATTTCCTGACGGCTCGAGGCTAGGGCGGCGACGATACCGAGGTCGGCCGCCGGTTCCTCGACGCGGATGCCGCCGGCGATATTGAGGAAAATATCGTGGCCATACATATCGAAGCCGCCTTTTTTTTCCAGCACCGCCGTCAAAAGGGCCAGGCGCTGGTGGTCGGCGCCGAGGCTGGTGCGCCGTGCCGTGCCGAGGTTGGTTGGACTGACCAGGGCCTGGATTTCCACGAGAATCGGGCGCGAGCCTTCGATGATCGGCGCCACCACCGAGCCGGGTTCATCCAAGGGGCGTTCGGCCAGAAAAATTTCTGACGGATTCTTGATTTCGGCCAAGCCCTCTTCTTTCATCTCGAAAACGCCGATTTCGTTGGTTGAGCCAAAGCGATTTTTGACCGTGCGCAGGATGCGGAACGCATGGCTGCGATCGCCTTCAAAATAGAGCACGGTATCAACCATATGCTCCAAAAGCTTCGGCCCGGCCAAAGAACCGTCCTTGGTGACATGGCCAACCAGGGCCACCGGGATATGGCGGCGTTTGGCGAACTCCATTAGCTTATGGCTGGAATCGCGCACCTGTGACAGCGTGCCCGGCGCCGAGGCCGAATCCTGGCAGATTAAAGTCTGCACCGAATCGACGGCGACCAGGGCCGGGTGCATCTCTTCGGCCATGGCGATGATTTTTTCCGTTTCGTTGACAGTGGCCAGGAAAATGGCGTCGCGCACGGCGCCGAGGCGGCCAGCGCGCAATTTAATCTGATGCGCCGATTCCTCACCGGAGACGTACAGTGCCGCCTTGCCCTGGTCGGCCAGCCGCGCCAATAATTGCAGGATTAAGGTTGATTTGCCGATGCCAGGTTCACCGCCGATGAGAATGACCGAACCGGGGACGATACCGCCGCCCAGCACCCGGTCAAGCTCTTCAATGCCGACTGGCCAACGGCTATAATCATGGTCAGGCGAGGTGCTCAGCGATGTCGGGCGTTCATAGTCAGTCAGAGCGGGCAGGGTGATGTTAGCGGCGGGCGGTATTTTTTCACAAAAACTTTCCCAGCTTTGGCACTGCGGGCAGCGCCCCAGCCATTTGCCGCTTTCGTAGCCACATTCCTGACAGCGGTAGGTGATTTTGGTTTTTTTCGGGTTGAGGGTGGTCATCGAACGATTATTCTTCCTTGCTAGTTGGCTGGTACCGGGGATGGAAAGGAACGCTGAATGTTTTTTCTTCTCCGTTTGTTGCCGCTGGGTACGAATGGCCAACACGGTGAAAATCAACCCCAATTTTTAATCAGTGAACCACCAAAACAGGATAGCTCTTTCTTGGAAGGCCGTTGACAAAGGCAAACACAAAAAAATAACTGACGCGCAAGCGTCGTCGGCAACAGAAAGAGGTTTTAACGAGGCGAACTTACTATCTTATCTCTTTCTGACCGTAAAGAATATCCTTGTAAACGGAAACAAAATCCTGCCGTCCGCCTGAATCGGATAGACAAGCCGAAGGGAATTTTCGAAATCGGTCTTGAAGCCGGTGCGCAATATATCATTTTCCAAACAATCGAGATATGGTCTCAGCCCGGTGCTGCTATACCACTTCACAATGTCGGCATGGCTATTCATGATGTGGAAGTATTGAGTTTCCCACAAATCGACCTCATTGGACAGTCGGCAAATGATATCGTAATAAAACCTTGGCTCATGCATGGAAAGTTGGGTATGCAAGGCGAGAAAATGGTCTTTCCATTTGTCCGATGAGGCGAGTTTGTCCAACTCAATACGTATGGGCATACGATCGGTAATCGGCACCTGAACAGCCAGAATGCCGTTGGCGTTCAGCATATTGGCCAAGTTTGGCAGTAGCCGTTCATGATCTGGCATCCATTGGATGGCGGCGTTGGAAAAAACAATGTCAAATCTGCCCAGCCCGGTCAAGTCACTGGAAGCATCCGCGCGCACCCATTTAACTGCCGGGTATTTTGTCTTGGCCTCGGCGATCATGGCTTGTGAACGGTCCAAGCCGATTATTTCCGCTTGTGGCCATCTGGTCATGAGGACGTTGGTGCTGTTGCCCGGTCCGCAGCCGATGTCGATGATCCGCCGCGGCTGATCCATCATAATTTTCATGGTTAAATCAATGGCGGGCTGCGTTCTTTCTCTGTCGAATTTCAAGTACAGATTAGGATTCCAATCTGACATCAGCCTTACCTCCACCGTCGATTTTCTCAAAGGTTGTTCCAATATTGCTGTCGTCGATCAATGGCCCAACCGTCGTCGAAGATGTCTTGATTTAATTCATGTGAACAAGGGAAATTATCGAGAAATTAACTGAAAATTTTTCATTATTGAATCGCTGAAACAAACCTTCAAAACATCCAGGCGAAAATGAAAATCCCCAGCATGACGAAGGCCAGGGCTACTTTGATGCCGATGCCAATGGCCATACCAATCCAGGTATGGATGCCGACTTTTGTCGCCTGGGCGAGCTGGTTTTTGGTGTTTTCGCTAACATTTTGGTTTTGTTGATACAGGTATTCGCCAATCGCCGCTCCGGCGAACGGCCCGATGATAAGTCCTAGTGGCGCTGTGAACAGACCGGCGATAGTGCCAATGGTGGCGCCGATAATCGCCAACTTGCTGGCGCCAACCCGTTTCGCGCCCAAAGCGCCAGCGACGAAATCAGCAATCAGAGCGATGACAGTCAAGACGGCCAGGATAAATACCACAGTCAGGCTAATGGCCTGAAAATGGCTAGCCCAGGCGGCCAGAAGCATCCCAGTGAACATCAGCGGCATACCGGGCAAGGCCGGAAAAAGCGTACCGGCCAGGCCGGTAACAATCAAAACCACGGCCAACGTATACAGGAGCATTGCGCTATTCATGTATTTTCCCGCAAATTTTGCCTTAACAATATCTTAAAAATTGATTTTCTCAAACGGTTCCAGCATACCCTTCAACTGTTGCTGCCAGTTTTCGCCACCAAGGATTTCGGCGAGGAGTACCGCCAAGTGTTTTGGGCGGATGCCAACGTCGGCGTTTCTGCCAAGGCCGGTCAGGCAAGATGGGCAGTTGGTGATTATGGGTTTTACATCGGAGCGCCTGGGTCCGGCCAGACGCAGCGAATCGCGCTTGCGGCGCAGCATTTTATCGGTAATGTCTGGCCGCGACAGCGACAAGGTACCGCTCTCTGAACAGCAATTGGCCACTTTCGTTACCTTTTCATGCAGTCGTGTCAACAGCGCCGGGCCATGATTTTCCAAAGAATCGTGGCAGGGGGCGTGGTAAAAAATTTCACCGGAGATTTTCGTCTCCGGCATTTTAGCGCCTTCTGCCAAAACATAACCGGAAACATCCTTAATCGGGCAGTCGAAGATATTTTCGACGCCGGTTTCGCCAAGCGATTCGCGACAGGTGCCACAACTCACTAAAAAGGCGTCGAAAATGATATAGCCGAGCATGTCGCGGATTTGGCTCAAGATGATGCTGTCGCGCAGGTTGATTTCGGCATGCATCTTTTTCTTGGCATTAAAGCGGGCGGGAAAACCGCAACAGAGAAAGGGTGGCGGCACGACGACACGGAAGTCACTTTGCAGAAGGATATACAGGGCCGCCGCCCCGACCTGGCCGTAGAGCCGTTCCGAGCCACAGCCAGGAAAGTAAAAAACGGTTTTTTTCGCCGTTTTTTTGGTATTGAAAATGATGGTTTCACCGGCGGCGCAATCCGGCAGTAAATCCCACAGGCTGAAAGGCGAGGCCGGTGGCATTGGCGATTTCAGCATGGCCAAATAACGCCACTTTTTGTTGCGCAGGCTTTTCGGGGCGGCTTTCATCAGGTTGTGGCCCAGGCGCTGGCCCCGCCCGCCCCAACCGAGGACGATCTTTCTAAATAGACGGTTGGCGGTGCGCGAACGGCTGCGCAGGTATTCGAGCGACAAGCGGGTGGCAATCGCCGTGTGTTTGTAGCCAAGGTCGCTTAAAATTTCCCGCTCCAGCACCGAAATTTCGGCGGTATCGATATTGACCGGGCACGGCGGCAGACATTTGCCGCAACCAGTACAGTGGTCGGCGATTTCCTCCAGATATTTCAGTTGATGGAAACGCGGCTGGTGCGAGCGCTGCATGTCATAGAGCAGCGCTTCAATGAGCGAGCCGATCACCATGTTTTTGTTGCGTGGATGGAAAAAAATATCGCTGCCTGGATAGTAGACACAGCATCCGGCCATGCACTTGCCGCAGCGGACGCACTGGGCGATTTTCGACGACAGAATTTCTAGCGAGCCGTGCTGCAGGATGCGCGCCTCCAGCGACAACAGGTTAAATGACGGCGTGAACACCTTGTTGATAATGTCAGGATCAACGAGCATTCCGGGATTCATCAGACCGTTTGGATCGACCTCATGGCGATAGCGCGCAAGTTCCAGGCGGCGGCCCTCTTCGAGAAATTTCATTTTGGTGATGCCGATGCCGTGTTCGCCGGAGACGGCACCGCCCAGTTCGACGGCCTTTTTCATCATGTCGTCGGCGGCTTTTTCAGCCCGCCGCATCATCTGCCGGTCATTGGAAAAGACCGGAATGTTGACGTGGATATTGCCGTCGCCAGCATGCATATGGGTGGCAATGACGATGCGCCGCGACTTCACCTGATTGAAAATGCCATCAATTTCTTCACCGATCTGGCCGTAACCGCTGAACAGTTCTTTCAATCCATGACGCAATTGGCTCATCAGAGTCTGCTGGCGGGCGTCGTTCTTTTTTCGGTTCATGAGAAATTGCAGTGCCCTGGCGCACATCTCCCTGGCCTTGGGAATTTTTGCCTCCATCCAGTCTGGATCCTCACCGTGGTCGGCTGTGTAGAGAAACGCCTCAATTTCCTCAATTATACGCTGTGATGTATATAAATCCTCATTCAAGTTATAGGTATCGACATAGCGGCTGAATTCAGCGAGCGCCGGCAACGGCAACACAATGTCCTCGTTCAATTTGAAGGCGTTGGTGCGAGCGGCGATGGCCCCAAACCGCTTGCGGTCGCGCCAGAAACGTTCGGCTTCGTCGGCGTCCTGGGCAATGAATACCTCGGTGTTGGCATAATCGGCGAACAAGGTTTCAAGCCTTTTCCTGCCCCGTTGGATCTGCTCGCCGGTGTGGCCGACCATATCAATCAGCAGCACCGCTTTCGGATGTTCGCTGCGCGCCGCCTTGAAGCGGTACTGAATGGCGCGGATGTATTCTTCATCAAAATGCTCCAGCGCCATCAAGGCTTCCTCACCATTGTTGACGAACTCTTCTGAGATACGAACGATTACGCGGCTAGCCTCATCCATATCCTCACCATAAAATTCCAGACAGAATGTGAGTTTTTTGGGATAGGCTGGATAAAGGACAAACTCCGCCGAAGTAATGACGCCGTCGGTGCCTTCTTTTTGCAGGCCGGGCACGCCGCCGAGCGCCTTGTTGGTAATATCCTTCCACAGGCCAGGGCGGCGAATATCATCGCTTGTCAGATCGATGTGTTTGATTTCACATTTTTTTTCATCGCAGACGGCAAAGGTCACCTGATCGCCAGGCAGAATTTTCCGTAAAGGATGACCGACGCGCTGCACCGTCACCAGGCCGGCACCTGGCATGGCGATGGTGAAGGACAGCAGGTTGTCGATGGCCGTGCCCCACAGCACCGCTGTCTTGCCGCCGGCGTTTTCAGCGATATTGCCGCCGATAGTACAGGCCCAGTTGCTGGTTGGGTCGGTGGCGAAGACGAGATTTTCTTTGGCGGCGGCGGCCATGGCGTCACTGGTGACGACGCCCGCTTCTACCTTCAATACCGCCACGTGACGATCGGGTAAGTGCGGCAGGACGCGGCGCTCAATCGGATAAATGCGGTTCATTTTTTCCGTGTTGACGATGACGCAGTTCGGATGCACTGGCACGGCGCCGCCGGTGAGACCGGTGCCGCCACCACGGGGTATGATTGACAGGCCACAGCGGGCGATAGCCTTCATCAGGGCCGGTAGTTGCTCTTCCTTTGACGGCCTGAGTATGGCTACCGGCATCCACAGCCGCCAGTCGGTGGCGTCGGTGGCGTGACTGATCAGGGAAAAAGGGTCGAACGAGATATTTTCCTTTCCTATTATCGGGCCCAAATAGCGGTTGAGATGGGCACGGCGGGAAACGGTCTTGCCAATTTCCTCACGGAGTTCATTCAATTTTTTCCGGCAAACATCAACGAGTTGGAAGACCTGGCGCGAACTGGCTTGACCAATGCGGCCAACCCTGGCGCCTTCCTCAATCTTGGCCAAATCTTCTTCGGCGGTATGGGCAAACTGACGGCGGCGTATCGGAGAATCGACCAATTCCTGGTAAAGAAAAGGATTCCTACGCAAGATGAACAGGTCACCAATGAAACGCATGACCAGCCGGGCTGAACGTCCGGTGATGCGTTGGTCGCGCAGCACCTGCAGGGCGTCCCAGACTTCCTGGTTAAAGAGATGGCCGATGATCAGCTTGTCGTCGGCGGAGGTGAAATTGTAGGGGATTTCTCGATAATCTTGTTTCTGCATGGTTACAATATCGGGCGGGCGTTTGCCGCTTCGCCTTCACACATATTGGAAAAAAAGGCGGCCAGACCGCTGTGGCGCGCCACCGGCCGTTCCAGGGCCAGACGAAAGATTTCCTGGCTGGCCATCAGGCGAACCGTGTCGCGGGCTCGGGTGACGCCGGTGTAAAGCAGTTCACGGCTGAGGACGGGATGATCTTTGTTGGGCAGGATGAGCAAAACTTCCGCGCATTCAGAACCTTGGCTTTGATGGATGGTAATCGCCCAGGCAGTGTCGTGTTCCGGCAAACGCCAGGGCGGAAACCGGCGAAAACCGCCGCCGCCATCGAACCACACCTGAAAACCGCCGCCGGAATTGTCGTCTGGCAGGCAGATACCGAGATCACCGTTGTAGAGGCCCAGAGAAAAGTCGTTTCGCCGTAAAAGCACAGGTCGACCAGAATACCACAGATCGTGGCCCATGGCATGACCTTTTCGCCGCAACAGCCGCTCCACCCGCTGATTGACCCCAGTGACGCCCCATGCTCCGGTCCGTGTCGCGCACAGGGTTTGCAGGCGGCGGAAGGCCGCGAAAATTTCCCCGATCCTGGCTTCCTTGGGGAAATTTTTGACAATTTCCATGTAAGCGGGCAGGCGTTCAGCCCAAAGCGCTTCGGCGCTCGCCCGCTCTTCAAGGCGAATCTCCGGATAATCGGGGCTTGCCGCCATCGTCCAAGCCGCCTTAACATTTCCCTGTCGAATAGAATTAGCGAAAACGCCAATGGCCGGATTGAAGCGATAGGTGGTGGTGAGAACAGCGCGGTTATCTGGTAGCCCAGTCAGCATTTCGGCGAATACGGCTCCCGATTCCACCGAGGCGAGCTGATTCTGGTCGCCCAAAAGAATCAGCCGAGCCTGTTCCGGCAGGGCATCAGTCAGTTTGCTCATTAGGGCCAGGTCGGCCATTGAAGCTTCATCAACGATGACCAGATCGTAAGGGAGTGGATTTATAGAATTATGGCGAAAATGCGGGCTGTGGGCGCGGGCCCCTAGCAGCCGGTGCAGGGTGTGGCTCTCGCGTGGGATAACCTGGCGGATTTCTGGTGGCAATGGCAGGCGCTCCAGGCTGGCCATCACCGATTCTTTTAGGCGCATGGCCGCCTTGCCGGTTGGGGCGCACAGGGCAATTTTCAGGGCTGGACCGTGGGTTTCCAGCAGTAGGGCGATGATTTTGGCCACCGTCGATGTCTTGCCGGTGCCGGGGCCGCCGGAGATCAGGCACAGCTTGCGCCGCAAGGCGATTTCGGCGGCCTGCCGCTGACCAGAATCTTGCGGTAAAAGCCGTGCGCAAAGGCTTGTCTCCCGCCACGGCGTATGCCCGGCAGCCAGGCGGCGGCAGTTGGCCGCCAGCCGTTTTTCATAATGGAAATAGCGGCTCAGATAGAGGCGGTGGGCGAAAAGGGTCAGCGGCAGGCAGCCGCTTTCATCAGCACAGCCGGAGGCGAGGGCGATTTGTTCCTGCCACGTTGTAACCGGCAAACAGCTATGACCATCGGCCAGGGCCAGCGTCAATTCACTGACCAACCGATGGAAATCCTTTTGTACCGTTTCTGCGGCAAAAGTGGCGAGAAGATCAGCTAGCGCCGTTTCCAGACCGGCGAAACCTTCGGTTTTCATCGCTTCTCTCCCAACAAGGCCGCCAGACGATTCAGCATCGCCCGGTCAGGCCGGGTAGCGAAGACGCCCGCTCCTGGCAGTTCCCGCCGCATACCGCGGACGAAGAAATAATAAACGCCGCCAAAATGTTGGTCGTAGTCGTAATCTGGGTGTTGCCAGGCAAGCCAGCGATCGACGGCCAGGGTATAGAGCCAGTATTGCAGACCGTAGTTGTGTTCGGCCATGACCTGAGTCAGCGCCTCGGTTGTGTAATCGGTCTGACGGTCACCCAAAAAATTGGTTTTGTAGTCGAGAAGGTAGTATTTCCCTTGCCATTGGCAGAACAGGTCGATGAAGCCGGTCAGATAACCGGCCACCGGTGGGCCTGACAGTGGCGCCACGGCAAGATCGTCACTGAGCAGGGCGCCAATTGCCTGCGGCCAGGTTCTTTTCAGGGCGAATGACCAGGGCATTTCCTTGACAATTTTATCTTGCTGAAGATCGGTCAGCCGCCAGCCGCCGGGCGCGTTTTCGCCGATGGCTGGCAACGCCGCCGTTATGGTGGTCATGATCAGACGGGCGATGTTTTCATGGCTGCCAGCAAAGCCAAAGAGGGGGGCTTGCCGCTCGGCCTGCCGTGTGGTGGTGGCCATGAGCTGGTCTTCTGGCGTGGTGAAATCGATCTTGTCGAGGCAAGTATGAATCAGGTTGCCGAAACGCGCGCCCTTCGGCAACAACGGCAGGGCAATTTTTTCCCCATCCGCCTCCGTCCGCGCATCGCCTGTCCTGGATGGGGTTATTTCGGCGGCGAAAGTCTCGTTGTTGCCACTGCGGGCCAGCGAGGAAAAGCTTGCCATTTGCCAGGAGAGGTCAAACTGGCCGTGAAATTGCCGGGCGGTGACAATACTGTTGGTCGACTGCCGCTCAATCGGCGCGCCGTTTGCCGCCTCGTTGCCGGTTTCTTCAGTAGCCACGCCTCCGGCCTGAGCGCGGCCCAGAAAGAGTTGCCGCATCTCTTCGCCCACGACCGCGCCGCCGCCGGCCAGCAAATAAAACAAGGGCGAGTTGGCCACCACCTCCGACGGGTCGCCCTGAAAAAGTGGCCAGAATACCACGCATTGCAGCTTGGCCCTGGTCAGAGCCACATAGAGCAGGCGCAGCTCTTCGGCGCGTTCCTCATTGGTGGCACGCTCGCATGCCTCGGCAAACTCCGGCGAGCCAAGGTCAACCACTGCCTGGTCGCCATCATGGCAGGCGGCCTGAGTAGAGCGTTTTTTGCCAGCCAGGCCGCGCCACAGCGACGGGCAGAAGACCACGGGAAATTCCAAACCTTTGGCGCTGTGCATGGTGACGACCCGCACCGATGGCCTATCGCTTTCAATGCGTAATTCACTGTTATCGCCGCCACCGTCCTTGGCCTGCCTTCGCAGCCAGTCTAGGCATTCACTGGGGCCAAAATCCTCGCTTATTTCAGCCGCCGATAGCAGTTCGCTGAGATGGAAAATGTTGGCGATGCGCCGCTCAAAACGCGGCTGAAGCCGCAAATGCTCGTAGACGGCTTCGCCGGCAAGAAGGGCTTGAATTGCCGCGGCCACGCCATCGGCCAACCAGCGGCGCTGGTAGCCATGCCAACGCTCCTGTAGTGTGCCGAGCTGCTCTTCATTGCCGAGAAGGGCCGCCAGCCCGTCGCCATCAAGACCAAACCAGTCGCAGGCCAGGGCGCGGGCCAGAGGGGTCATCCGTCCTGGCGCGGCGACGGCGGCAAGCGCTGTTAGCAAATCCTCGCATTCTTTGCTTTTGAAAACTGAAACCCGGCTATCTAAGGCGGTCATGATTCCATGTGAAGCGAGAGAGCGGGTCAACTCCTCCGCCTCGTTATTACTACGGGTAAGAATGGCGATATCTTCCGCAGTCAGGCATCGGTTGATTTCCTCGCTGTTTTCCATACGGATGTAATGGGCCGGATTGTCTGGGTTCAGTAGTTTCAGAATTTGCCTCAGGCAGTCGTCGCGGATGGCGCGCTCGATACCTTCCTGGTTTTTCTCATTCACTGTCACCAGACGGTAACGGCAAGCCGGCAGAATGACGCCATTTTGCCATAACCAGCCGTCTTCGGCGCCGCGCCCAGCCTGAGCTGGTTCAAAGCTGATTTGCTCCTCAGGAAAGAGAAAGGGCTTAGGCCGCCCGGCGAAGAGCCGGTTGATTTCGGCGACAAGAAGGGGATGCGAGCGAAAATTTTTTGTCAGGGTCAAACGCTGGCTGGCCTCTTTGCCCGCCTGAAAATAGGAGAAAATATCGGCGCCGCGAAAGCGGTAAATGGCCTGTTTCGGGTCACCAATTAGATAGAGATAGTGTTTGCCGGCGGCAAAAAGTTTCTCGAAAATCCGCCATTGCCAGATATCGGTATCCTGAAATTCGTCAATCAGGGCCATACGGTAGCGGTTTTGCAGTTCAACCGTCAAATTTGCCGTAGAGTTTGCCGCTGGGCTTGCCTCTGGGGTTACCGGCTTATCCATTGTCACTGCCTGGGCTAGGCGGCGAGTCAGTTCGTTGTAAGAAACCTGGCCGGCGCGGCGGAGCCGGATTGGAACTTCCCGACGTAAAAACGTGGCTATTTGCAGACGCAGGGCAAGGAGAAAGCGGCTGGCCGCTTCGGTAAGGGCAGAGACTTCCCGATCAGCCAATGGCGCCAAACCGGCTAAAAGCGCCTCTTTTTTCGCCTCGTCGCGAATCTTCTGACCGTTAACTAAGGCGCGCAGGCCATCCGTCGTCAGCCAAGGGAAGAACTCCTCCGGCCAGCCGCTTGTTTGCCCAGACAGGGCCGCTGCCGCCGCAAATTCATCCAGCCTTTGCCAGCCTTGCAGCCAATGATCGGTTAGTTCTTTTTTGAAATATCCCTGGCCCATCGCTTGCTTCAGCCGCGCCCGAAAAGCGTTGGCGTTTTGTCGCCACCATGACGCCAGGTTATGGTGAGCCGCTGCCAGACTCGCCCGCGCTTCCTCTGGCGACAGATTGCCAGGACGAATATCGGCATCGCCGCCAGTGGCCTCGGCAACACTTTTTGCCAGTTCTTCCGGGTTTGGGTAGTGACGGCAAACCAAGGCGGCCAGCCATGGTGGCAGCGGATAGACGGCGCGCCGCCAGAAATCCTCGGCGGCCTCGCGCTGACAGTCTTTTTCATCGGCCAGCTCGTTGTCCGGTGGTTCGCCGCTAGACAGGGCGTGTTCTTGCAGCGCCCTTTGGCAAAAACTGTGGATACTGCTGATTTCCGCCCGGTCAATGTTGCTCAGCGCCTTGCCAATGGCCGCCCGCGATTTCTCGATATTTTTTAGATTATCGCGCCATTCTATTAAAATTTCGTCATATTTTCCATCATCAAAAGCCAGAGCCGCCGCGGCTTGACGCAAACGGCGGCGGACGCGGTCGTGAAGTTCTTTGGTGGCGGCGCGCGTGAAGGTGACGACGAGAATCTCT
>JAIRRG010000248.1 GCA_031256095.1 Desulfobulbaceae bacterium | reverse complement strand
CGCTGTGCCAGCACGTGGTTTTGACCAGGGTCGAAGGCGAACGCGCCGCCGAGCCGGAACATCTCCTCACTTGTATGCCGGAAGGCGAGCGCCACAAAGCGATTCTGGCGCCGCGACCCACCGATGCCCTAGCCAAAGCCGTCGATCTGGCCGGGAAAGCGGGCCTCGTCGTCATCGCCGGCTCTTTGTATCTTTTAGGAGAACTGCGGCCCATTCTTCTTGGGGAAATTGCCTGATGGATGATTTGTCCGATATTTTCTTCATCGAGCCTGACGAGGCCAGCATCCGCCGTGAGCGCCAGAAGGCCAGAGAATTGCGCAAGACCCGCTGGTGGCAACAGAAAACCGCAGCCGGCCTATGCCACTACTGCGGGCGCAAATTCACCCACGCCGACCTGACCATGGATCATCTGGTGCCTTTGGGGCGCGGCGGCAAAAGCAGCAAGGGCAACCTGGTACCCGCCTGCAAAGAGTGCAACACCCGCAAAAAAACTCTGCTACCCTTGGAATGGCAGGATTATCTCGACCATCTCAAGCGGACTTTGTAGACGATTTACGGGATAAGCATAAGCCGCTCCGTTCATCGCGCCCGCGCGCGGTCATACGGGGAACAGCCACGGCCAGGCCAAGTACGGCTGAGGCGGTGAGCCTGAGCTTATCCGGCAACCTCGTCGAAACGGCAGGTCAGCTTCAGCATATCATCCTCGAAGGCGGTTTTAACTTTATAGGGCAGCGTCTTGAACAGGCCAATCATTGCCTTATTGGTCGGCGCCGTGAAAGCAATGAAGCCGACAATGCCGTTATCCCGCGCCGCCCCCGACAACTTGGCCATCAGCAGCTTGCCCAGCCCCTTGCCCTGAAATTCTTTGCTGGTCGAAAAGGCCACCTCGGCCATGTTGCTGTCGGCGTCGAGCAGATATTCGCCAATCGCCACCACTTTTTCAAAACCTGGCTCACCGACTAGAGCGATTAGTGACAGATCACGCAGATAGTCGATGCGCGCCACTGTTTCCACGTCTTTCTGGCTGAAACTGGTCTTCTCGTGAAAGAAGCGGGTCAGGACGTCGCTTTTTTCCAACGTGTAGTAATGCTCCTGAAGCGCTCGCTCGTCGGCTGGCTTGGCCGGACGGATGATGATGGAAACACCGTCGCGCTCAATGTCATCCTCCAGGTGCACCGGGTAAACAGCCTTGCTGCTGGCGCCAAGCGAACGGTCTTTGCTGACCAGGCCACGCTCCTTGGCCAGCTCCAGCAATTCATCACGGAAATCGGGATGGGCGATGCTGATCATGGCCATGGCCCGTTCCTGAAAACTTTTGCCGATCAAATTGGTGACGCCGTATTCGGTGGCGATAAAATGGACATCGGCGCGCGGCACCGTCACGGCCGCATCGCCGGCGTCACAGATATGGGCAATAATGGCGCTCTTGCCAGTATCAGCATCAACGGACGGCAAAAAGAGAATCGACTTGCCACCTTGCGAGCCTCTGGCTCCGCGCACGAAATCGGGAATGCCGCTAACCCCGGCGAAATAGGTGGCGGCCAGCGCCTCGGCCTGCACCTGGCCGGTCAAATCGACGGTCTTGACGCGGTTGACGCTGATCATCTTATTGTGGCGGGCGATGATGAAGGCGTTATTGACGTAATCAGAGGGATGGAACTCAATCGCCGGATTGTCGTGCAGAAATTCATAAAGATTTTTGCTGCCTAAAGCCGCCGAGGCAACCAGCTTGCCCTCGTTGAAGCCCTTGCGGAGGTTGTTGAGGGCGCCAATCGCGTAAAGATGCATCACATCTTCGGTCAGGTATTGAGAATGTAGGCCGAGATCGTTCTTGTTCTGCAGCGCCTGTAGCGTGGCCTGCGAGGCGGTGTCAAGGCCGATCTGAATGGTCGACCCATCTTCAATGAGCCGCGAAATGTGCTTGCCGATCTGGATAGCGACATCGGAGGGATGAACCGACGGAATGGTCCGGATATCTTCCTCAAACTCGACCAGATGAGCGACCTGGTTAACATGGATGAAACTGCGCCCCATGACGCGCGGCATGCGCGGATTGATCTGAGCGATGACCATGCCCGCCGAAAGCGCCGCCGCCTGGGTAACATCGACGGAAATTCCCAAACTCATCCAACCAAAGTCATCCGGTGGCGACACCTGAATTAAGGCGACGTCAATCGGCATGCGGCGGTTGGCAAACAGGCGCGGTACCATCGACATGTTCATCGGGGTGATGAAACGCCTATTCTCAACCAGGTGAGGAGTGGTGGTCGCACCGAGATAGATGTTGCGGATGTTGAGGCTGGCGCCATTCGAGCGTTTGGCGATTTCCGTCAGCGGCGCCGTTTCCGTGTCGCTGCTCATCAGCCGCACCACTTCGACACCGGAGAGATAATTCGCATAATCGGCTAAAGCGCGGGCCAACTCCTGCGGCACGCCACAGGCCGAGCCGATGAAAACCCGCTGGCCGTTTTTGATATGGCGAACCGCCCTGTCGGCGGAACACAGTTTCGACAGATAGGTATCCGCCCAATAGATAGAAGGGGTCATAATTTGCCTCCGCGAGAAAGTGGGGAACGGTCTTCGAATACCTTAAAAAACAGCTAGATTACTGCTGGAGCGGCAATGTAAAATCGATCTATGTTCTTTTTTGGACCGTTTCCATTAATAAAACGACTTTGTTCGTTCTATGATAGCACTTTCCGGCACAGCTGGGTCTTACTGATATTTTTTTTCAAGATTACTGTAAAATGGACAGGGCAGCAGTGCATCAGGCGCCGACAAAAGAGCAGAAAGTATGGACGGTAATGCCCTGCTGGCGCAGCCTGGCGCTACCGCCGAGATCGGGCAGGTCAACGATGGCGTTCACCTCGACAATTTTGGCCTCTAAACGCTTCAGTAGGCCGATGGCGGCCACAAGCGTACCACCAGTGGCGATCAGGTCGTCAATGAGCAGCAGGCGCGCGCCGGAGGAAAAACAATCAGTCTGAATTTCCAGTTCGGCCTCCCCGTATTCTAAAGTATAAGACTGGGAAATGACCGCACCCGGCAGCTTGCCTTTTTTGCGGATAGGTACGAAGGCGACGCCGAGAGCGTAGGCAACTGGCGCGCCGATGATGAAACCGCGGGCGTCAATGGCGGCGACGGCGTCGATCTTGGTGGCGAGGTGACGCTGGGTAAACAGGTCAACAAGCTGCCGGAAATTGACGGCCTTGGTCAAGAGCGGCGTGATGTCGCGAAAAATTACGCCTTCTTTCGGCCAGTCCATCAGCAAACGAATATGCTCACTGGGATTGAACGGTCCGTCCATAGCGCCTCCAGGGGATGGAAACAACTCAGGAAAAGAATAGCAAGTTATCCTTCCCCTAGCAAGCCGCAAGCCCGGATGCGTTTTTCTTGACGGTCGGCGAATCGCCTTCTATATTGACACGAAAATATAATTTATCGTGTTTGCGGCGCGATATCTCTCTACCACTAGAATCAAAAAGAGAAAGTCATGTTCTTTCCCATTTCCGGTGTCACCGCCGATCCGTGGATTCCGCCATTGGTGGCTTTCATCATCTCCTTTTTCACTTCCATGGGCGGCATTTCCGGGGCCTTCCTCCTTCTGCCCTTTCAAATGTCTGTACTTGGCTATACGCATCCTTCGGTCAGCTCAACCAATCAGCTATACAACATCGTCGCCATCCCATCCGGCGTGTATCGTTATTGGAAAGAGGGCCGGATGGTCTGGCCATTGACTTGGGCGGTGGTCCTGGGAACCCTGCCCGGTGTCCTGATCGGCGCCTTCGTCCGGGTGACCGGGCTGCGTGATCCCCGCAATTTCAAATTGTTCGCTGCGGCGGTCATTTTTTATATCGCCGGCAAGATGGTCATGGATATCCTCAAACAAAAGGCTGGCGCCAAAAGCAACAGTCCCGGCAAAGCCAAATCTCTGGCCGCTTCCGGCAATCAGGACAACACGGTCACGATCACCCGGAGCGACTTCAAGCGGATCGGCTACTCCTTTCAGGGCGAGCGCTATGACGTCTCGGTCACCGGCATCATGGTGTTGTGCTTCGTAGTCGGCATCGTCGGAGGAATTTATGGGATCGGCGGCGGCGCGATCGTCGCCCCCTTTTTGGTCACCTTTTTCGGCCTCCCAGTCTACACCGTGGCTGGGGCCGCTCTGATGGGTACCTTTGTGACCTCGGTCGCCGGTGTGGCCTTCTATACCGCCATCGCCCCGCTGTATCCAAAGCTGTCGGTATCGCCGGACTGGGTTCTAGGCATTCTGTTCGGCCTTGGCGGCATGGCCGGAATGTATCTAGGCGCCCGCTGTCAGAAATTTGTGCCCGCCAAAGTGATCAAATGGATGCTGGTTGTGATCTTGTTTGGCACCGCCGCCAAATACGTCCTCGAATTTTTCCAATAAGCACCGGATAAAAAAACCTGCCGGGATTGGTTCCCCGGCAGGCTGGTCAGACAGACCGTCATGGGCGTTTCAGCGTCATGCCGGCATGGCTGCAGGTTTCTCCTTTTCACGTCACAGCTCAGTAACGGAGGGCCTATTGTTGCTGCTGTGATTACAAGGCGAAACCGGCTCGAAGCGTCGGCGTTAAGCCGACGCTTGTGAGTATGAAATGCTATGAACCTCAGGCGGCTCAACCGAACATTGCCTTCAGAAGCGGGTCCAAAACGCCCAAGAGGCTGGCGGCAAGAATCAGAAGGCCAACGACCGCTATTCGTTTAACGACCAGCGGGCTGACGCGCTTGGCGATCTGTGGGACAATCCAACCACCGATCAGGGCCGCCGGGAACATGGCACATAAAAATACCCAGTCTAAATTGCCGAAACGATAATGCTGGACGGTCCCGACCAAGGTATTGAAGAAAATCGCCAAGAGCGAGCTGCCAACGACAATAAACATCGGCAGGCGCAGGCCAACAGTCATCAGCGGCACCATGAAGGGGCCGCCGCCGAAACCAAACATCGATGACATTACGGCGATCAAGAAACCGCCGATACAGCCGAAAATCATATTGACATTAAATTCTTGTCCCCAAAATTCTACTTTCATCGCTCATATCCTCCTCAAATTAAGCCTGCTTGGCCTTGGCGGCTTCTTCGGCGCGTTTTTTGAATTCCTTCAAAATAGCCTGCTCCTTCTTGTTTTTCTCCAGATAGCCCGGCGTCGTCTGCCAGTACATCAAGAGGGCCAGAACAACCAGAATACAGCCGAAGACCCATTTAAATTGTTCCATGGTGATCTTCTCGGTCAGACCAGGGCCGATGATACCGCCAAGCATCATGGCCAGACCGATGCCGATGCCAAGTTTCCAGGAAATGAATTTGATCTTGGAATAGGTCAGAATACCGCTGCCCTGCGAGAAAAGAACCGTCGGCATTACCGTGCCGGCGATGTAGGGATGGGGCAGGGTCGGGAATATCTGAACAAACAACGGGTTCATGATAAAACCACCGCCCGCGCCCATCATGACGCCAAAGATGGCGATGAGCAAGGTGATGATGAAAGGCCAAATCAGGTTCAGGCTGGTGCCGGCGTTGGGCAGATAGACAGTGGGAAAGGAAACGTTGTTGGTGAAGTCCGCTGTCGCCTTGGTGTCTTTATCGACCCAAGCGACGACTTTATAGTCGCCCGGTGAATTGCCGGCACTCATTTTCAGAGTTGCCTCGTAGCTACCGTCCGGCTGGATTTTCACGCCAGTGGCGAACACCTTGTCGATGGAACGGAAACGTGCTTTCAGCAACTGCATGGCGCGGATTTTGGCGTTCTTGGCGTCCAGTGTGCCCAGATTGTCGCCGCGGCTGCCGACAACACTGGCCAGAAGTGTGCTCTGGTAATGGTCGATTTTCGCTGCGGCTGGGGCGTTAAAGGCGACATCGGCACCCATGCCTTTGATCACGGCAGGAACGCTCCATTTACCGCCTTTTTTCTTCTCGGCGGCAAAAGCCTCCTTTTTGTCTTCCGGCGCGATGATGCGATAAAAAGCCGGCATTTCCATCGTCATATAGAAGACATAGGGACGATCACCCGGCTTTTTCTTCATCTGCTCGACATAAAATTTATCAGAGCCACCACCACCGTTGGCCGGATCTTTGATCGGATCTTTGTCAAAACGGGTGGCTCGCACCTTGTGCGAGTCGTTGTAAATTTCCAGATAGACTTCTTGTCCCGCCGGCGCCTTGCCGGTAATTTTGATCTGACCGCCGTTGTCGAGGCTAGTTTTGTCGAGATTGATGGTGACGCCGCCGGTGACGACAGGGGCGACGGCGGGTGCAGCGGCAGCGGCCTGTTCATCGGCCCGCGACGACTGCGCGCCAACCACCAGCATCAGCGCCACGGCGAACCATGGCAACAATCGAAACTTTCTGTTCATCTTCCCACTCCATACTTAAAATTGGTTCATCTTTAGCATCCACGGACAGCATTTTTGGACGCACGTATCACTCATGCCCTCACATTAGTCATGCTGGGCAAGCAGATTTGCGAATACCAATTTTTTTATCATTTCCCTGATTTTCCGGTGGGAAAATCAGGGAAACCGGTTGATTTTTTATATTCAGGCTTGGCAGGCGTAGGTCACGACCCGATAGCAGCGCAGGCAACGGTCGGCCTCGCGCACGGCCTCCGGCGCCGTAAAGCCATGATCAACCTCGCGAAAATCGACTTTGCGTTCGTTCGCTGGTTCATGGGCAATGGCGGCGCGCGGCACACCGGCGGGCAGCGGCCCATTTTGGCTCGGAACCACCGCCTGCAACTGTTTGACCAAAGCGAATTCGTCTTCCTCCGGTAATTTTTCCACGGCTTGACCGGCCAGATATTTGACGATCTTTTTACCAACCAGGCGGCCATGAGCGCAGGCGCCAATCAAGGTATCCGGGCCGCTGACGTAATCACCGCCCGCGAACAGGCCCGGCACAGTGGTCATCAGGTTGTCATCGACCATCATGACACCCCATTTGTCGAGTTTGGCGCCTTCGACCGTTCCCGTGCAGGCGGTATCGACTTCCTGACCGATGGCTGAAACCACCACGTCAGCGGGAATCACATACTCGGAACCTGGAATTTCAACCGGACGGCGGCGACCAGAGGCGTCTGGCTCGCCCAATTCCATTTTGGCACATTCGAGGCCAACCACCTTACCGTTTTCGGCAATGATGCGTTTTGGGGCGACCAGGAAGTGAAATTTGACATCCTCGGCTTGGGCGTCATGGATTTCCACCGGGTCGGCCGGCATCTCCTTGATGCTACGGCGATAAACCAAATTGGTCTCGGTGAAACCGACGCGAAAGGCAATGCGCACGCAGTCGATGGCGACATTGCCGCCGCCGACCACGGCAATACGCGCGCCTTTTGGCACCTGGTCGAGACGGCCTAAATTGATGTTGCGCAGAAAAACGACGCCGGGGACAAAGCCGTAGTAACCGGCATCCTCGCCCTCGACCCGCATTTTTTTAAAAGTGTGGCAGCCGATGGCGATGAAGATGGCCTTGTAACCCTCAGACTTCAGTTGCTGGATAGTGAAGTCTTTGCCCATCGCCTGGTTGTAGCGGATTTCAACCCCCAGCTTTTCGGTTTCCGCCACCTCGCCACGGAGAATTTCCCTCGGCAGGCGATAGTCGGGAATACCGACGGCGGCCATGCCGCCCGGCTCCGGCAGCATCTCAAAAATCGTCACTTTATAGCCTTCTTTGGCCAAGACATTGGCGCAGGTGACGCCGGCCGGACCAGCACCGATAATCGCCACCTTGGCTTCTTGCGCCGCCACCTTCGTAGCACCGCTGGAGCAGCAGTCCGGCGCCAAAGCCTGGCGTTCCAAGGCATCATCGGCGACAAAACGCTTCAGATGTTTGATTTGCAAGGGACCATCGGCACGGCCTCGCTGACAGACCGACTCGCAGGGGCGGACGCAGACGCGGCCGACAACGCCCGGCATCGGCAATTTCGATTTGATGACATCCAAAGATTGTTGAAAACACCCGCGTTTGATGTCCTCAATATACTGCGGGATATTCAGATGAATCGGGCAAGCCTGCATACAGGGCGCGGTGACAAACGACTTGTAGGCGTAGCCCCCCTTCCGCGCTGGCGGCGTGGCGATGGCTTTCTCGAAATCGGCACGGAAATGTTTGATCATGTAAGCAATCGCCTTCGGCGACGTCTGGCCGATGTCGCAGAACGAAGCCTGGCCGATAGTGTCGGCAAGATCAATGATCTGGTCGAGGTATTTTCCGTTGCCCTGGCCGCTGACAATCTTATCAAGCAAATCGGCGATCACCTGGGTGCCAACCCGGCAGGGGATGCAGTGGCCGCAGGAATTGTCGCGGACGCCATGGGCGTATTCGACACACAAACTGACAATGTCGGTATTGGGGTCGGCGACCGACACCTCGCCCCAGGCCACCACCGCCGCCACATCCTTGTTGCCGTATTGCAGCGCCTTCACCTCGCCGCCCCAACTGTTGAATGATGTTGCCATGTCCTCCTCCCGTTGTTTGATCATCTGCTGATTTCAGTTCGCGGCCTGCTCGAAACGAGGGGCCGGGTTCTTTTCTCGCGCACAAGCGGGACAGTACACGGCATCCATCGTCAGCGCATCTTTTTTCAGCCGGTCTTTCAGCAGGCTGATGACCTTTTCCGTGGTAAAAGGGGCACCGCACGCCTGACAAGCTACCATATCGATGGCATTGGCCACCTGGCCGTAGAGCAACAGTTGACGTTTGCCATTTTGGTCGCGGACGGCAATTGTCCCAACCGGGCAGACGTTGGCGCAGGCGCCGCAGCCAACGCAGCGGCTGGCTTCGAGGACCACCACATCCGCCGATTTGCCACCTTTGGCGGCAAAAGACAGCGCCGAAACGCCGATTTTCTGCTGGCAGGCCTGAATACAGATGCCACAGAGGGCGCAAGCATCGTGGTGGGTAACGGCAAAGGGGGTGGCGAAAACACCCACGCTTGCCGCCAGCGCCTTGACTTCCTTGTTGTCCGGCAAACCAGCCAAGAGCAGCGCGGCGATGTCAGCGCGCATCTTTTTGATATTCTGATTATTTGTGACAATTTCCATGCCCTCGGCCACCAGTAAATCGCAGGAGGGCACGACCATTTTTTTCAGGCCAGGAGCCTGCACCTCAACGATACACAGGCGACAGGCTTTGTTCGGGCGCAGCGCCTTCAGATAGCAGAGGGTCGGGATGGCGATGCCCGCCTCGCGGGCCGCCTCCAGCGCCGTCGTCCCCTCGGGGACAGCCATTTTTTTCCCATCAATGACGAAATTCACCATACAATTCACCCATCGGATACGCAAAAACGGGGCGGTAACCCGGCCTTTGCCTTGATTGGCATTTATTGATCAATCTTCCAGGCTGACCCATTGCAGGGCGCGGGCCGTACAGTTGCTGACGCAGGCCGGTTGCAGTCCGGCGTCGACGCGGTCGCGGCAATGGTCGCACTTCTCCACAGTTTTCGTCTCGGCGTTCCACTGCGGCGCGCCCCAAGGACAGGCGGTAACGCAGAATTTACAACCGATGCACAGCGACTGATCAACGAAAACGATACCGTCCGTCCGCTTTTGCATCGCCCCGGTCGGGCAAACGGCAACACACCACGGCTTGTCGCAATGGAAGCAGGGCATGAAAGAGAATTCCGTCTTCGGCCTGTCGTCCTCCACCTTGGAATTGTCGGCAATGATGCGGCAGTTGCGCGGGCCGACCGGTAACTCGTTCTTGGTCTTGCAATGCACTTCACAGGCGTAGCAGCCGATGCAGCGGGATTTTTTCAGTTGAATGATGTGCTTGCCCATGGCGGCTCTCCTCATGCCTTTTCGACTTTGACAAAGCATTCCAGATAGGCGATGCCGCCGCCCACCGGGTCAATCGCCTCGACCATGCCGGTTTCAAATTTGCTGTCACGCACTCCCTTACCAAACGAGCGCGTCTTCAGCGGGATATCGTTGCCAAAGCCGTGCAGCATGAAGACAGCCTCCGGGTGGATAAACGGCGTGACGTGGGCGGCGAGCGTGCCGCTGTACATGCCGTCCGGCGCGGTGATCTTTACCTTATCGCCGTGTTGAACACCGATCTTCTCGGCTTCCTTGCTATTAATCCACAGGGTGTTCACCGGCAGAATTTCATTCAAATAGAGGTTGTTCTGCGACTGACCGTGCGTTTGCGCCGGGCTGCGGCCAAAGATCAGGCGGAAATGCCCCGGCGCCGGTTTTTTCGGGTTGGCGTAGGGCTTGAACGACGGGAAATTGTTTTTCGTCAGGTTTTGCGACACCAATTCAATTTTGCCAGACGGCGTTTTGAATTTCAGATTGCCTGGCTCCTGAAACAGCGCGTCCTTGCACAAACCAACTACACCTTTGGCGTCAAAATCTTCGAGGCTGACGCCGGTGCCTTCAAGCTGCACCCGCCACATATCCCCTATGCTTTTGTAAGGAAAATATTGGCCGACACCCATTTTCCCCGCCAGCAGAGTGAAAATTTCCCAAGCTGGCTTGGCGTCGTAGAGCGGCGCCACGGCTTGGCGGCGAATGGCGAACTGCGGCTTCAATCCCTTTTGGGTACAGATGATGTTCGAGCGCTCGAGATAGGTGGTTTCCGGTAGAATGACGTCCGAGTGCCAGGCCACATCCGAATAGTTGACGTCGATGGTGACCAAAAGATCGAGATGATCGAGGTATTTTTTCTGGCCTTCCGGGTCAGGCATTGAAGTCATTATATCGTGACGATAGCAGATCAGCGCCCGGATCGGGTATGGCTCGCCGGTCTTCATCGCCTTGTAACAGTTGACCAGATGGCCGGTGCCCATTGATTTGCCCTTCATGGCGGCGTCAACGATTTTTTCTTCGACCTCCGGGATATTTTTGCCGAGCGATTGCAAGCCCTTGCGCCCACAGTCGCCGGGGCCTTTGGCGATGATGAAACCGCCCTTGGTCTCGACACCACCCAGCAGGGCGTGCAGCAGATAGAGCATCCGGCTGACGTAAAACGAATCGTAGTAGCGGGCGAACATCCAGCCGCCGTGGAAGATCACCTTCGGCTTGGCCTCATTCAGTTGCGCGGCCAGATCACGGATTTTCGCCGCCGCGATTTCGCATGCCATTTCCGCCCACTCCGGCGTATAGGGATCTATGAATTGTTTCAGCTCATCAAAACCGCTACAGTTCTTGGCGACAAAATCGGCGTCATAGTAGCCTTTGACGATAATTTCGTGGATCAGGCCAAGTAAAAAAGCGTAGTCTGTTCCCGGCCGGATACGGTAGAAATTATCGGCCTTGGCGGCGGTAGTGGTGGCGCGGACATCAACGTAGGTGAGCTTGGCGCCCTTTTCCATGGCGTTGAGGACGTTGTTGACTTCTTTCACCTGCAACGATTCGAAGATGTTGCGCCCGACCAAAACGATATGTTTGGCACCACCGTAATCGTAGCCGGTTTCGCCACGGCCATAGCCAAAAAGTGACTGGCAGGCCATGTTGACATTCTTGGCGCAGGTATCGTCATGATCGAAGTAATTCGGCGAGCCAATCGCCTTGAGAAAGCTCTTGGTCAAATCGGTGTAAGGGCCGCTTCTGTCGGTGAGGGCCACCGCCCTTTTCCCGTATTGGGCCTGCACCGTTTTCAGCTTTTCCGCAATGTAATTGAGGGCTTCGTCCCAGCTTGCCGTCCTCCATTTGCCGCAACCACGCGCCCCATCACGGATCAAGGGCGTTTGTACCCGCTCGCTGTCGTACTCGAACGAGATGGCCGCCGCCCCCTTGGCGCACAGGCTGCCTTCAATGCCGACGACATGGGGATTGCCCTCAATCCATTTGACGCGGCCATCTTCGACCTCCACCCGCACCGGACAGCGCACGGCGCACATGCCGCACATGCTGTACACAAATTTCCCCACGTTTTTCCCTCCCTTGACTATCCAAACATCGCCTGAAACCAATGCCTTCAGGCGGGCATTCCCACTTCCTCACACTGATGGTCCGATTCTCCGTGCTTCAGACGTTTCTGGCCGTCGACAGGCAAACACACGCGAAAACGGCTGCCACCCGGTGGCGGATCAGGCGAGGAGTTATTTGCCAACTCAATGACACCCCCATGCTCCTTGACGATGCCATAGGATACCGACAGACCGAGACCGGTGCCCTCACCCACTAACTTGGTGGTGAAAAAGGGTTCAAACACCCTTTCGCGGTCACTGGCCGGAATCCCCGGGCCATTATCCTCGACGTCAATCAACACCGCCTGGGCCTCAGCATCGTATAGCGACGACAATCGCACCCAAGCGTCGGCCCTGCCGCGTACAGCCTGACAAGCGTTCTTCAACAGATTAACAAAAACTTGACGTAATTTGGCGGCATCGCCGCTGACCATGGGCAGCCCATGGCCGTAGTCGGTTTTCACAGTCAAGTTAGGAGAATCGACATCGTGGCCGTGGGTGATGACGACATCGTCGAGAAGGCCATTGATGTCCACCGGCTCGCGCGCGCTCCTCGACTGCCGGGAGAATTTCAACAGGTCCGAGACAATCTTGCGGCTGGCCTTGGTCTGGCGCTCGATGGCGGCAAGCGATTGGTGATGCTCGGAATCGGCGGGGAAGTCTTCCTTCAGGAGTTGAGTGTAACCAAGGATGACCCCCAACGGGGTTTTTAACTCATGGGCGACGCCAGCGGCCATCTGACCAATCGAGGCCATATTTTCGCTGGCCGCCAACTGGCTCATCATCTGCTTCAGGCGGCTCAGGTCTTTGCCAATCATCTCGCAGCCGATAACGCTGCCGTCTTCATTGTGGACGGCGGTCGCCGACAGCAAAAGCGGCAGCGGCGAGTCATCCCCCCGGCGCAGCTCGACATCAAAATCTTTGACGCGGCCATCTTCGGCAAGCTGTCGGCGACAGCGGACGAATTCCTCCGGTCTGACCATAAATTTAGTGAAGCGATGACCGAGGATAGCCGTTTCCGCATAGCCAAGGGTGCGCAGTCCGGCTTCGTTGATGTCGACGATGGCGCCGCCAGCGTCGCAAAACAAGACCACATCCTGGGAGGCGGAAAAGAGATGGCGGTATTTTTCTTCCGACCGTGACAACTCTCTGGTGCGGTCTTCGACGTTTTTTTCCAGGTTGCGGTTCAGGTCATGGAGCTGGGCACTCGTTTCAGCCAGTTGCTGATTGGCGATTTTCAGCCGTTCGGTTTCCGCCTGCAACAAGTCATAGGCCTGTACGCCCTTATGGTAAAAAACCATCACCGCCGCCAGTGAAACCATGAACAGGGTGTTCAGACCGCCAGAATAAGGAGAAATCCGCTCCCACAACAACCTATTGCCGCTGATTAAAAGAAATTCCTTGACCAGATGTCCAACCGCCCGCGAGGTGGAAAAGGCGGCGATGGCAACGGTGATGTAAAAAAGATAGCTCCAAAGGAAATTCTCTGGCTGGCGGCGGCTAAGTAAAAAACCATAACGCATGGATAAAATTGACAAAACGAGCATCATGGCCGAACCGACACAATCGACGACGATAGCCGGCAGAAGGGACAGATTGCCAGTCATGGCTTCTTCTCCGAGCGACCACCCAGGCCTTGACTGTTCAGGCTGTCGCGGTAGAAGCGACGCATGGCTAGAAACAGGCAGAACAAGGCTGGCACGCAGAGCAGATGATCGAGCGCCGCCACATAGTACACCCAGCGGCCAAACGACAACGGCAAAAGCAGAAAGGCCGACAGATAGCCATCCTCGGTGACGATGTCGCCCTCCGGCAGGCCACTCTGGGCAAAGTGACCGACGAGAGCCAGGATATTCCACAAAATCATCAACACGCAGAAGCAGCGCAAGAGTAGCCAGGGCCGGGAAACAAAATCAGGGCGGTACAAATCCCACAGCAAAAAACCCAGCGCCAGGATGTAATGTAGGTGGGCGAACTGGTGGACGACCATGCCCTCAACGCCGCCGTGCGTCTGCAAGGCACAGGCATCTTGAGCACCGAAAAACATAAGCGCCAACGTCAGGATAAGCGCCTGCCACCAGACGTTGCCGAATCTGGCCGGTTTATTGTTCGCTTTGCCAGCGACAATATTTTTACCGCAAAGACTAGGCATTGGCATCACAAGGGAAATTGCCAAAAAACCACGGGCGCGGTCAAAAAGTAAAAGCCACGCCGCTACTTGCAATACCACTTATGCAGATTTGATGCCAGACTGAACAACGGCGGTAAGGATAGCGCCAAACGGTAGACTATACTACCATATCATATTGATATAACATATAAAATCGTTGATATCAGTACCTTGGCAAGTGAAGGTGACGACAAAGCGGCAAGCGCCATAAAAAGAATGCGGCGCAACAGAAATATTGCTTATCCCTGCGTGGGTCAGGCCACCCGATAGCGGCGCAGCAAGCGTTGCAAGGCCTGCCGCTCCATGCCGCAGCGGCGGGCGGCAGCGGTGATATTGCCGCCACAGAGGCGAAGATGCTCACCAAGAAACGACCGCGTGAACTCCTGCATGATCGTCTCCTTGGCCTGTGAGTAAGGAAGGTCCTGGAGTTGCTCGAAAAAATCGGTGGGCCTCGCCCCGCCTGCCGTCGCCGTATCGTCAAGCATCAAATCTTTTTTGCCGATTTTTTTGCCGTCTCCCAACAGAACCGCCCGGTTGATGACGTTCTGCAATTCCCGGACATTGCCGCGAAAACGGTGATGGATCAGGGCATGGAGCGCCTCTTCGGAAAGCTCCAAACCGGGACGGTCATGCTCAAGACGATAACGCTTCAAAAAATGGTTGATCAAAAGCGGAATATCAGCGCGGATTTGTTCGATGTTCGGCATCGTCACCGTCATAACATTCAGGCGGTAGAACAGGTCTTCCCGGAACTCGCCGCGGGCGATTTTGGCCTCAATGTCCTGGTTGGTCGAGGAAATAACCCTGACATCAACCTCGTAGGTGCGGGTCTGGCCCAATGGCTGGATTTCCTTTTCCTGCAGAACGCGCAACAGCTTGGTTTGAATGGCAATTGGGATGTCAGCCACCTCATCGAGCAGGATGGTCGAACCGTTGGCTTCAAGAAACAGGCCGTCCTTGTCGCGCTCGGCACCCGTGAACGCTCCCCTCGTATAGCCAAACAGCTCGCTTTCGAGGATATGCTCTGGCAAGGCCGGGCAATTGACGATGATCATCCGCCGTCCGGCGCGATTGCTCATGGCGTGCAGGGCGCGGGCTGCCAGCTCTTTGCCGGTGCCGGATTCGCCGCGGATCAAAACGGTCATGCAACTGGGGGCGATGCGCCGCAAAAGGTCCTGCATCTGCAACAGTTTTGGTGAACTGCCAATGAAGCCGTGGAACTCACAGGAACCGGCGATCTGGTGTTGGAGCTCACGGAAGCGCCGCTGCTCGCGCAGCAACTCGGTATGCTCCATGGCGCGCGTGACGGCAAAGACGATCTGGTCGTTGTCGAAGGGTTTTTCAAAGAAGTCGAAGGCGCCATCTTTAATCGCCCTGACCGCTATTTCAACGGTGCCATAACCGGTCATAATGATGGTGGTGATGGTTGGATCGATCTCTTTTAAGCGGCGAAAAAAATCCATGCCGTCAAGACCTGGCATCCGGATATCGGTCAACACCACATCCGGATGCCAGAAAGCGATGTTTTCCAGGGCCTTGTTGGCGCTTGACACCTGCCGCGTCTCATAACCGCATTTCTTTTCCAGCAAGCGGACAAGCAGTGCCAGCATGTCCGGCGCGTCATCGACCACCAGTACCCGTTTCGGCGGCAGATATGCCCAATCACCACTATTCTTCACGCTGGCATCCCTCTGTTTTCCCAGGACAAAGCGCGGCATTCCCCTGCCGCCACAAAAACGTTGCGGCTAATATGGCCTGGAAACGGCGAAAAATCCAGGAGAAAACGCTGGCCGCAGGTCACAATGAAGGCAAGCGGCCAGAAACACCCGCATCCTCAAAGCTGGCCATTTCCCGCTGCAGCCGCGCCGCCAGGTCGGTCAGGCTAATGGCAATGGCCGCGCCGGTACCCTCACCCAAGCGCATATCGAGGCTGAGGACCGGCTTCAGCCCCATTTTATTTAAGGCCGGCATCTGGCCGGTTTCCACGGAACGGTGCCCAGCAACCATATAGCCGGCCACTTCCGGGCAAATCAGCCAGGCGATCAGCCCGGCGGCGGTGGAGATCAGACCATCGAGGACGACACAGCATCTCTTTTCGGCGGCGGCGAGCATGGCCCCGCACATGGCGGCAATTTCAAATCCACCCACCGCCGACAAAATGGCGAGGCCGTCTTGCGGAGCGGGCCGATGCAGCTTGAACGCCCTGGCAATGGTTTCGATCTTGCGCGCCAGCCCTTGATCATCAACGCCAGTGCCACGGCCAGTGACATCAGCGGGCGGCAGGCCGGTGGCGGCGCTGATGATGGCGGCGGCGGTCGTGGTGTTGCCGATGCCGATTTCACCCAATCCTAGCACATCACAGCCTGTTCGCTGATACAGGCCGAGGAAGGCGTCAGCCCCAACCCATAAGGCTTGCCGTACCTCTTCTTGGCTCATTGCCGCTTCACGGGCAAAATTGCTGGTGCCTGGCCGGATTTTCGCCTTGATCAAGAGCGGATGATCGGGCAAATCGCCTTTGACGCCAACATCGACAAGATAGTGCCCGATGCCGTAATGGCGGCAAAAGACGTTGATCGCCGCGCCGCCGGAGAGAAAATTCAGGGCCATCTGCGCCGTCACTTCGCTGGGAAAGGCCGACACGCCTTCGGCGGTGACACCATGATCGGCGGCAAAGACCAGGAGCAGTTTGCGGTCGGCGCGCGGCATGTCGCTTTCCTGAATCGCTGACAGTTGCACCGCCAGTTCCTCGATCCGGCCGAGAGAGCCCAAGGGTTTTGTTTTGTTGTCAATTTTTTTTCGCGCCCGCAGCAGCCAGTCTTGGGAAATGGCCGTGATGGAGTAGTGCGGCGCCTCGTCCGACAGCGGGGTTGAACTGTTTTTTTCAGTGGGACGGTCTTGATTGGAAATCACTTTTTCTCCTGTAAAATAAATGAGTTATTCTAAAAACTTGCCATATCGAATGGCAGTAACAAAGAAGGCCGCCAGGCGCAAGATCGGGCGGCTTCCGTTTCGGGACCGGTGCTCGCCACGCCGCAGACGCTGGCCCGCCTGGCCGCGGACAGCATCGGGCATGACAGTCCTCGGCGCCATGGCGAAATGACCTGGCGAAGAACGATGGCGAGACTATGGTTTTTGAGGCAAAGGGCGAAGCGTCTCCGCACCACGTACCTGTCACCATGACCGATAACGTGACACAGAGGCTTCCAGTGAGCGCTGTGGAAAAACACGGACGAACGCCGCGTCACGGCGGGCAGGTTTTCTGACTGGCGCTGGCGGCGATCGTTCACCACCCACCTGACGGCCTTCCCAAGGAATAGATCCCCAGTGACCCGCTTTCTGAGCGTGACGCCAATGGGCCTGAATAGCCCTGACATCAGTTAGGTTTTTATGCGCTTACAGCAATGACTGGCTTGTACCGGATTCGCACCGGTTTCCCTCTTGGCGTTGAGCGCGCCCGCAGCGCCATCTTTCTACCTTATCTGATATTGGCGCGGCAATGAAAAGTTGTGAAAAGGCGATCGATGCTTAGGCCGCTGGCAAAATGACAGTGGCGACGGAGCCGCTCGCATCCGGCAGGTTGATGTCAAGAAGCACTAGGGCCACCTTTTCGCGGGCGAAAAGGGCAAACATCTCTTCGGCGGAGTGGCAGGCGCGCGCCGGAAAACCCAGCAGCGATAAGCGGTGTTGCACAATGAGGGCAAATTCCGGCGCGCTATCAGCGACAGCGATAATTTCGCCCTCGTCGAGCAGGCCACCAGAGGCCAGGTCGTCGGGCGCGCCGGTGAAACTCAACTTAACCATGCGATGCCACCATCAGGCGACTCTTGCGAGGAAAAGTCAGAAAAGAACCGTCTCGATGCCAGCGCCAGCGGCGTTTCATTGGTCTTTTCCGCGCCCGGGCAAAGAAACGGTAATTTGTTTGCCCCCTAAAACCAGCAATACTGTATAATGCCAGCCAATTTTAGCAACGTTTTCTCCGTTCATCCCAACAAAAATGAGAAATGGCGTGCCGCCAATCCTAGAAGAATTTTTCGCCGAAAATGGCCTATTGGCACAACAGCTTGTCCGTTACGAGGAACGGCATGGGCAACGGCAAATGGCCGAGGCGGCGCTGGCGGCTTTTCTGAAACCTTTTACCGATGACCAGGAAAATATCCTCGTCGTCGAGGCGGAAACCGGCATTGGCAAGACCATGGCCTACTGCCTGCCGGCCATTCTCTCGGAGAAGAAGGTGGTGGTCTCGACCGCGACCATCAATCTGCAAGATCAAATCATGGGCAAGGACATTCCCCTTTTGCAGCGGGTGCTGAACCAGCCTATCAAAGCTATTTGTTTGAAAGGCAGGCAGAATTATCTCTGCCTTTACCGCTGGTTTCAGTACGCCAGCCTGGCCCCGGATGGCGACGCCAAAGTGGCGCGAATTAGCGCCTGGCTGCAAACAACCGAATTCGCCGACCGTGCCGAGCTGGGCTGGCTCGCCGACTCTTCACCGTTATGGGCGAAAATTTCGGCGCAGGCCAACCAATGTCTGGGCAACGATTGCCCAGAGTCAGCCGACTGCTTCTTGCAGCGGGTCAGGCGGGCAGCGGCTGGGGCTCGCATCATCGTTGTCAATCACCATCTGTTCTTCTCCGACTTGGCCTTGCGCCGTGACGGCCACGCCGAGGTCATCCCCCGCTACCAGTGTGTGGTCTTCGACGAAGCCCATCATCTGGAGGCGGTGGCCGGGGCCTACTTTGGCCACACCTTCAGCCAGTATCAGCTCTTGGACCTGTTGACCGATATGGAACGGCAGGTGAAAAGCGACAATCAGCCCTCGCAAATACAAACCATCGCATCCCTAACCGCCAGCCTTGGCAAACGCGGCGAGCGCCTGTTCGCCTTTTTCCCGCCGGAGCGGGGCCGCTATCCCCTCGAAACATTTCTGGCCAAATTGCCGGACCGGGCCGCCCTGTATGCGGCGGCGGACGAGCTGGCTCTCGGCTTAAAAAGGGCGGCGGACGAGTTGGCGGCGCTCGAACCCAGTGAAATTTGGAATCTTTTTGTCAAGCGCTGCCAGGACATGGCCCTTTTGTTGGGCATGATCCTGGATGACGAGGAGCCGCCCGACCACAATTTTGTCTACTGGTACGAGCGGCGCGAACGCACGGTATCCTTGGCGGTGACGCCGGTGCTGGTCGCCAAGGAATTACAGTCGCATCTATATCAAAAAACCGAGGCGGTACTGCTGACGTCGGCGACCCTGTCGGCGGCTGGCGACTTTTCCTTTATCAAAAGCCGTCTCGGCTTACCCGACGACACCGTTTTCGCCCGCTTTGCCTCGCCTTTCGATTATAAAAGCCGCAGCCTGCTCTACATCCCGGCGCCAGGCTTTCCGGAACCAAACGCGCCGTCTTTCACGCAGGCGGCTGGCCAGGAGTGCCTGGAGTTGTTGAAAGCCAGCCAGGGCCGGGCGCTTTTGCTCTTCACCAGTTTGAAAAGCATGGACCAGGTGGCCGAGATGCTGCGCGGCAAGTTTGATTACCCGCTGCTCGTTCAGGGCGAATCGTCGCGGCGGCAATTGTTGGCCACCTTCAAAAAAGAGGCGCAGTCGGTGCTTTTGGCCGTGGCCAGCTTCTGGGAAGGCGTCGACGTGCCTGGCGACGCCCTCAGACTGGTGGTCATCGACAAGTTGCCTTTCGAGGTGCCGACCGATCCGGTATTGCAGGCGCGCATCACCCAGATCAACGAAGACGGCGGCAACGCCTTTTTCAGCTTGCAAATTCCCAAAGCGATTCTTAGCCTCCGTCAGGGCGTTGGCCGCCTGATGCGCCAGAGCGCCGACTGGGGGGTAATGGCGGTCCTCGACCCGCGCCTGTTCACGAAAGGCTATGGCCGCCAGTTCCGCGCCAGCCTGCCGCCAGCGCCCGTGGTCAGGGATTTGGCGGCGGTGAGAAAATTTTTTGAAAAATACCAATCAGAGAAATAATCTTATTCCCTGACAATAATAAGAATATAAGAAAATTATGATACGTGGTTGCCGCCAATCGAAGAAAGTCGCTGTCAGCGCCCTCGGCGCTGGTGGTGAAAATGCGGCTTTGCTATAAAAAGGAACACTCTCCGCATATCCCCTGCCCATGCCCAACAATTCTCTGAAACAACAAATAGCGCCTGAGGTTGCCCGCGTCGAGGCGGCGATAGCGACCGACTTGGCCTCGCTTGACGGTCATATCGATCCCTACCTGCACGAAATTCTTACCTACGGCATGGGCAGCGGCGGCAAACGCATCCGCCCGCTGTTGGTCGTCCTCTGTGGGCGGCTGTGCGGCTGCGCCAGCGATGATTTGTACCGGCTGGCCATCGCCTTCGAGTACTTACACAACGCCACCCTCTTCCATGATGACGTCATTGATCAGGCGGAAACCCGACGAGGCCGTATGGCCATCTGGCGGCAATTCGGTATGGCGGCGGCGATCCTGGCCGGGGATTTTCTTCATTCCCATTCGATGAACCTGGTTGGCCAACTGACCGGCAAAAAAGGCATGGCGATATTCTCCGCCGCCTCGCGCCAAATGTCCGACGGTGAATTCCTGCAACTGCGCCGCGCCGGGTGTTTTCAGTCGGGCCGTAAGGAATACTTTGTCATCATCGAAGGCAAGACCGCGCATCTGATTGCCGCCTGCTGCGCGATTGGCGCCCTGTTCGCCGGAGCGACAACCGAGGCGATGGAGGCCCTGCGCCAATACGGCCTGCGTCTCGGTCAGGCGTTTCAAATCGTTGATGATATCCTCGATTACGCCGGCGACAGTGCCGTTACCGGCAAAAAGACCGGCGCTGACCTGGCCGAAGGCAAAATGACCCTGCCACTGATCGTTTTGCTGGAACAGGCCGACAATCCAGAAGAAATCCGCGCCCTCCTCGCCGCCAAAGAC
>JAIRRG010000229.1 GCA_031256095.1 Desulfobulbaceae bacterium | reverse complement strand
CGATTCGCCCCTCCTCCTGACGCTTTCTCTTCTGCAAGGTGAGCTTCCATCTCCGCTTCGAGAGAACGGTTGATTATCCGCTGCAGCAGTTGGCTGTATAGGCGGTCAACGTCTCCAGGAGTCTTGCTGTCGCCAAGCAACCGATCCAATTCTTCCGCATTTAATTCCATGTCATCCTCCTCGGCTTTCCGCCTATCTTAACAGATGACACAGTTCAGTTTACAGACCCGAAAGTTATTGTTGCCGACTTTCTATCTTATTTAAACGCTCCTTGAGTGCGTCCATCTCTTCGGAAATCCTCTTCTTGCTACCAGACTCATCAAGTAGGTAGGAAATAACTTGTGTTAAGAGCAAGGCGTCGGTTCCTTCACTATTCAATATCCGGCAAGCCATTGGGCCAATATCTTCGGAATAGCCATCGCTCTCTGCCATGTAACCGGGCCACCCTTGCGGATCATTGCCATCCAGCATCCAGCGGCCAAGAGATAGTATTTGCTCGTGATGATAGCCTAGATATTTAGCAACTGCATCTGCTTTCTCTTCTGATATGGGAACGTCGCCTTTTTTGATTTTCGTGAAATATCCGCTATTTATACCAGTATTCCGAAGCATGTCAGCTTGAAATCCGCGCCGTTCTCGTGACAGTAGCCATAACATGGCCGTGAGAAAACGTTCTTGAGGGGTATGTGGTTTCATGTCCGAAACAATACCCCAGGGTATTTTCTCATGGCAACAATTCTAATAAAAAAATCCTTACAAGTATTTTTTATTGCTTTATAAGATACTATAAAGTACTTTATGAGGCATGAAAACATACCGCCAGTTATCTATCCTGGTAGGCTGCACTCCAGCCTACATATCACATGTAGCGACATCGCGAAAACGATGCTCACCTCGCGTTGCCGCGTTGATTGAGAAACATACCGGTATCAGCCGTGATGTACTTGTTTGGGGACAAGATCTAGATATTAGTCAGGAATTTTCGCGATGGAAGCATTCCTGATTGAATAAGGCGGAGATGGGCAACTGTTGCCCTTCCCGGGCAACCAAACACCGAAAAGGAGAAACGCAATGAAACGAATCATCATCGCAGTCGCGGCAATTACGACTCTGTTCTTGGCGACGCAAGCCATGGCCGATGAGTATGTGAGGGGGTACACGAGGCAGGACGGAACGCATGTCGATGGGTACTATCGCACTGACCCGAATAATACCCAATACGACAACTACAGCACGAAAGGAAACGTAAACCCATATACGGGGAAAGCGGGCACTAAAATACCCCAATACTAATTTACCACATGGGCATTGAGACTGATTTAGCCGCTTTCACCATGCACTTATCAACCGCTGCCTGGATGGCCCGGGCGGTAAACACATCCATCTACAGCGGTCGATATTTGCTGGGGAAAGCGGCGCGGGTCGTTCCTTATTTTTCTTTTTGTCCTTCTTTCATCAATTTGTAGGTGATGCTGTCGGCCAGGGCCTGCCAACTGGCTTCGATGATGTCAACCGAAGCGCCGACGGTGCCCCAGGTGCTGACGCGATCGCCGCTTTCAATCAGTACCCGCACCCTGGCTTCGGTGCCGTGTTCGCCGGTGAGCACCCGCACCTTGTAGTCGCGCAGGCCGACATCAGCCAGGGCCGGATAAAAATCGATGAGGGCGCGGCGCATGGCCCGGTCAAGGGCGTTGACCGGGCCGTCGCCCTTGGCCACGGTGTGCGCCTCTTGGCCGCCGACAAGAATGCGGATGCTGGCCTCGGTGTAGGGCCTCTTGTGTATCCGGTATTTGTGGTTCATCACCCGGAACTCGATCAACTCGAAATACTCCGGCAAGATGCCCAAGGCGCGGCGCATCATAAGCTCGAAGCTGGCCTCGGCCCCTTCAAACATATAACCCTGATTTTCCAGCTCTTTTAGAGCCGCGACCAGTTGGTAGAGCACCGGGTCGTCCTCGGCGATGTCGATGCCCCACTGGCGGGCCTTGTAAAGCAGGTTGGCGCGTCCGGCCTGGTCGGAGACGAGGATGCGGCGGAAGTTGCCGACCCGTTCCGGGTCGATATGCTCATAGGTCAATGGATTACGTTTGACGGCGCTGACGTGGATGCCGCCCTTGTGGGCGAAGGCCGACTCGCCAACATAGGGCTGATAGCGATTCTGCGGCAGATTGGCCAGCTCATTCAGGTAGCGCGAGGCGTCGTACAATTGATCGAGGTGTCGGGCCGCTGCGCAATTAAGGCCCAGTTTGCAGGCCACCGCCGGGATGATCGAGGTCAGGTTGGCGTTGCCGCAGCGTTCGCCGTAGCCGTTGATCGTCCCTTGCACCTGATCGCAGCCCAAGGCCAGGGCCAGGAGGCTGTTGGCCACCGCCGTTTCCGAATCGTTGTGGGTATGAATGCCGAGTTTGACCTCCTTGCCGCTGTCCGCCACCAGCCGTTGCACCTGGCCAATGATTTCCGGCAGCTCATGCGGCAAGGTGCCGCCGTTGGTGTCGCAGAGGACAAGAAAGTCGACGCCGCCCTTGATGGCCGCGCCCAGGGTTTGCAGGGCGTAGTCGCGGTTTTTTTTGAAACCATCAAAAAAATGCTCGGCGTCGTAGATCAAAGTTTCGGCCTGGGGGCGTAGCCAGGCCAGGCTGTCTTCGATGATGGTAAGATTATCGCCCAGGCCGATTTGTAGCGCCTCGGTGACATGGATATCCCAGCTTTTGCCAAAAATCGTCACCACCGGCGCGCCAGCGGCAATCAGCGCCCGCAGGTTGTCGTCGTTTTCCGGGCGGTTGCGAAAGTGCCGGGTTGAGCCAAAGGCGGCGAGTTTGGAAGTTTTCAACGTAAGGCTAGAAGCGGCGCGAAAAAATTCCAAATCTTTGGG
>JAIRRG010000221.1 GCA_031256095.1 Desulfobulbaceae bacterium | reverse complement strand
CTTCCGCTTCCTCGCCGACGTCCGCCGTTCCGCAAAGCGCCGCCAACTGTACATTCACCTTTGACCCATCAGATAAGCTGAGCGATGCCGACACCATCTGTCTGGGAACCAACAGGGAAAACAATCGCACCACCGGTGACGGCTTGGCGCGACCGGCGGCAAATCCGGTTATGCCAGGAGCCATTGAGGTTGCCGCCGGGGCAATTTCCCTGGCCAGCAAATTGAGAGCCTCCTTGTCGGTATGCCGGGCGGCGATTTTCAAAATCACTTCGCGCGCGTGTTGGCATCGCGCCCACTCGCCGTATGTGCTTTCCGCGCCGATAACCTCGAAGCTCGTTTCGGTGTAATCAGAAAATCCACGCTCGGCAAGCATCCGCCGCGTGCGGGCAAAGATGGCTTCGGCAACACGTCTGGCCTTATCCGCCGCCTCAATGCCGCCGATCATAATGGTCGTAAACAGTTTCCAACCACCCCGCCATGTGGCGCTAGCCTTGAGTTCTCGCGGCGCAACGACGCCAACGGCCCCTCGCACACTGACAACATTTTCAGCAACGTCGACGACTTCCACCTTCGTAAAATCACATATTACGTCAGGCAGCAGGTAGCGGGCGGGATTGCCAATTTCATAAACAATCTGCTCTTTAACCGTTGCCGGAGTCACCATGCCGCCAGTGCCTTCTGGCTTGGTGACAAGGAAGCCGCCATCAGGAAAACACTCGACGATGGGATAGCCCATATTCTCCCAACCGGGAACTTGCCGCCAATCGGTGAAAATGCCACCGGTTGCCTGGGCGCCGCATTCTATGATATGGCCAGCGAGGCTGCCTTGCGCTAATAGGTTTAAGTCTGAGTTTTTCCAGCCAAATTCATGAATCAGCGGGCCCAAGGTCAGGGCGCTGTCGACACAGCGCCCGGTAATGACGATATCGGCACCCGCCTGCAAGGCCTCGACGATCGGCAAGGCACCCAAATAGGCATTGATGCTCAGACATTTCGCCGGCATCGGCGCCGAAGAGAACATTTCGCATATTCCCATATCCTGCAACCGCTGGGCAATCGGCAGAAGATCGTCGCCCTCAACGAGGACGATATTCCATCCTTCGCCCAGCTTGCATGCCAGCGCGCGCCGGCATGCCTCTGGATTGACGCCGCCGGCGTTGGCAACAACCTTGATCCCCTGACTCTTGAGGCTTGGCGCGTGGGGAGCCAAGGCCTGGATGAAGTCGGTGGCGTAGCCAAGATCTGGGTTCTTGGCCTTGGCCCTGCTCAGAATAGACATCGTAATTTCGGCAAGATAGTCAAAAACCAAATAGTCGATCCTGCCCTGCTCGATCAACTGCTTGGCGGCATCCGCCGAATCGCCCCAAAATCCGGAGGCGCATCCGATCCTGATTGTCTTTTTTCCGCTCATCGTTCACTCCTCCAAACCGGGGGGCGCTTTTCCTGAAAGGCCAGCCTGCCTTCCTTGGCGTCATTGGTACTTGCCATAACAGAAATCATGATTTGCGCAAATTCAAAGCACTCCTGCAGGCTCATGTCCTGCATGGCATGGTAGCCTTGCTTGAACAACTTGATTGCTGCCGGTGATTTGGCGGTAATGCGATCCAGTAACCAACTCAGTTTGTCATCAAGCTCCGCGCGCGGGACGACGTAATTGATAACGCCAAATTGCAGCGCTTCTTCGGCGCTGATAAACTCGCCGCTGATGCACATCTCCATCAGCTTCCGCCGCGGCAGAATCCTCATCATGTAGCCAAGGATCATCATCGGAGCTATGCCGATTTTCGTTTCGGGGGTTCCGAAAAGGGCGTCATCCGCCGCCACCGCCATATCGCAGGCGCAGACCAGGCCAAAACCACCGGCCAAGGCCAAACCATTCACTCGGGCGATGATCGGCAAGCGGCACTCTTCGATGGCTTTGAAGAGCCCAACCACATAATGACGGGGATCGGCGTAATCGATATCAAAAGCTCCGCCTTCGACTTGCCGGCCTAAATCGGCGCCGGCGCAAAAGGCCTTTTCACCGATGCCGGTAAGCACAATGGCGCGCAAATCATCGTCCAGATCGGCGCTTTCGATCGCCGTGCGGATTGCCGCGATCACGCCCTCATTAATCGCGTTTCTTTTATCCGGCCTGTTGATGCTTATCCAGCGGACAGCGCCGCGATCCTCTACCAAAACTATCTCGCTCATCGCTTTCTCCTTACATGCGAAAGATGCCATATCCCAGGTCGGCAATAGGCGCATTCAATGCCGCCGACAATCCCATGCCAAGCGCATTGCGCGTGTCGACCGGATCGAGAATTCCGTCATCCCAAATCTCCGATGTCGCCCAATAGGCCGACTGCTTTCTCTTGAATTCAGCCAGCACTGGCTCACGAATCTCGGCAATTTCGGTGTTTGTCAGCTCTTTTCCCTGGCGGGCCAATTGACGGATTTTGACATCGGCCAAGGTATTCGCTGCCTGTTCAGCGCCCATAACGGAAATTTGCGAATGCGGCCATGAAAACAGCAGGCGGGAATCAAAGGCGCGGCCACTCATGCCGTAATTCCCGGCGCCAAATGATCCATGGCACATGATCGTAAATTTCGGCACCTTGGAACATGCCACCGCCATGATCATCTTGGCGCCGTCCTTGGTGATGCCAGCGCGCTCATAGTCGCGACCAACCATGAAGCCGGTAATATTTTGCAGGAAAATCAGAGGGGTCTTATTTTGATTGCATAACTCGATGAAGTGAGCTCCCTTCAGAGACGAATCGTCGAACAGCACCCCATTGTTCGCCAGGATCCCAACCTTAAATCCCCAAATGTGCGCATAGCCGCAAATCAGGGTCTTGCCGTAATTCGGCTGATATTCATGGAATCTTGAGGCATCGACGATGCGGGCGATAACTTCGTGCATATCGAACTGTTGCTTGATATCCGGCGGAATGATGCCGTAAAGCTCAGTCGCATCGTAATAGGGATCTTCAGGTTCCTGCCACTCTATCACCGTCTTGGACTGGCGCCGGAACTGGGCCACGATGTCCCGCGCCATGGCGATTGCCTCTTCTTCACTTGAAGCCGGATAATCCGCCGTTCCAGATACCGATGTATGCATATCGCAGCCACCCAGTTCATCGACGGTGACATCCTCACCAGTTGCCGCCTTGACCAAAGGCGGCCCAGCCAAAAAAATCGCACCGGTCCCGCGGACGATGACACTGTAATCCGACAGGGCTGGCACGTAAGCGCCTCCAGCCGTACAATGTCCCAAAACGACGGCGACCTGTTGCGCATTCATTTCGGACAGCAGGCACTGATTCCTGAAGATGCGCCCAGAGAAATATTTGTCCGCAAAGAGATCGGCTTGCAAAGGCAGAAATCCGCCCGCTGAATCGCATAAGTGAACGACAGGCAGCCGGTTTTCGATGGCAATATCCAGGGCGCGGACCGTTTTCTTTGTCGTCAGGGGATACCAGGCGCCGCCTTTGACCGAGGCGTCCCCGGCGTTAATCACCACCTCCCGCCCAGCGACAATGCCGATGCCGGTTACACAACCGGCACCGGGAACCTCGCCGGCATAGGCTTCATTGGCGGCAAGCGAAGAAAATTCCAGAAAAGGGGTACCCGTATCCAACAGTTGCTTGATCCGGTCGCGAACGAACATCTTGTTCTGCTTGTCGAGACGTTCCATATCTCGTCGCGGTCGGTCATAACGCGCCTTGTCTTGTTTGCCCCGAAACTCTTCGACAACTTTCAAATAATTTTCTTTATTGGCACGAAAATCCGAAGAGGAAGTATTAATTCGAGATTCGATTCTTTTCATAATTATGCTTTCTCTTCAAGGGTTAGGAGCACGGCATTGCGATCGAAGGTCTGACCCTTTTCAAAATTCACCGTCGCCACAACGCCGTCACGGGGGGCCAGGATGGTACTTTCCATCTTCATACTCTCCATGATCAGCAAGGTTTGGCCGGCGCTGACAGCCTCACCGATAGCGATGTTTAGGGAAACAATACTTCCCGGCATTGGGGCTCGTATAAAGTCGTCGGCGGCGCCACGCGATTTGGCGGCCAAACGATCCAAGGGATTACGGTATTTCAGGAGGTAAGTCTCGCCACCCATGTGGATATGAACGTCATCGCCATGCACGGCAAGCATTACCGCCTGACGCTTACCTAATACAGTCAAAATAGAAAAATCATCGTTCTCTTTATGCAGATTAATTGGCAATACGTCGTCGCCAATATAGAGCAGGTAGCCATTTTTCGTGCGTGAAATGGCGACATTGAGTTCTTCGTCATTGAGTACAAAAGCGTTATTATACACCCTCCCCCTCCTTTAATTCCGCCACGCTCCCATAGCCGCGTGAATATCCAGAACAGCGTCAGCTTCATCACGCATACTTCTGGTTGCCAGAGATGCCGCCGCCAACAGTTTCTCAAGCGTATTTTTCGTCAATGCCGGGTTTGCGGCAATTTGTGGATTGGCGTCGAGGAATCCCGTATGCACGTCGCCGGATTTGAACGCGGCATGATTCATTACCCGCCGGAGGAATGAAATGTTGGTTTTGCTGCCCAGCAAAACGTAGTCGCCCAGGGCCTTGTCCGCCAGCGCCATCGCCTGATTCCGGTCAGCGCCATAGACGATCAGCTTGGCAAGCATCGGATCGAAATTGGCCGTGATTGCCAATCCTTCGGCAATGCCGCTGTCGACGCGGATCCCATCACCCGTTGGTTCCCGCAATTTCAGGATGGGCCCAGTCGTTGGCGTGAAACCTTGGGCCGGATCCTCCGCGTAAATTCGCATCTCGATGGCATGGCCCTGGGCCTTGATTTGCGACTGCTGGTAGCCCAAAGGCTGACCAGCGGCAATCCGCAGTTGTTCATGGACAAGATCGAAACCGGTAATTTTTTCGGTAATTGCATGCTCAACCTGAAGACGGGTGTTTACTTCCAGGAAATAGAATTCCCCGCTTCCATAGACAAACTCAACCGTCCCGGCATTCTGATAACCGGCGCTTCTGGCAATACCAGCGGCGGTTTGGCAGATTTTTTGGCGCAGCTGTGGTGTCAGTGCCGGCGAAGGCGTTTCTTCAATGATCTTCTGAAAACGGCGCTGGACGGAGCACTCGCGTTCAAACAGATGAACCACGTTGCCATGCGCATCACCGAGAATCTGCACCTCGATGTGGCGTGGGTTTTCCACATAGCGCTCGGCGTAGAGTCGCCCGTCACCGAAATAGCGTTTGCCTTCGCTGCGCGCCCGCTCAATCTCCACTTCAAGCAACGCCAAATCCCTGACGACCCTCATCCCCTTGCCACCGCCGCCGGCCGCCGGTTTTATCAAGAGCGGGACGCCAACAGCGCGGGCCCGCTCGACAAAGGTGGCGGGGTCATCATCTTCAATCGCCGATGGCGCTACCGGAAATCCCGCATTCGACACGAAAGCGCGGGCCGTGACTTTATCCCCCATGAGATCAATCACCTCTGGGGTAGGCCCGACAAAAACAATGCCTGCCTGCACACAGGCGCGGGCAAAGCCGGAATTTTCCGAAAGGAAACCATAGCCTGGATGGATGGCGCCAGCGCCAACGCTTAAAGCGACGGCAACGATTTGCTCGGCATCGAGATAGGCGGCAACCGGCGTAGTTCCTTCGATTTCGACTGCGACATCAGCCATTTGCGCGGCGACAGATTGTGCGTCGACAGCGTGGTATACCACCGCTCCTTTCAATCCCAGACCCTTCACCGTTTTCAAAATGCGGACCGCGATCTCGCCGCGATTGGCCACCAAGACATAGTCAAATGGCCAAGAATTTATTCCATCTTCCATATTTGAATATTCTCCGTAACAGCGTTACCTGATAAGACAATGATGTCTGATATTCCGCGACCTTCGGCTTGCTTGATTTTGAGAAAAACCAAGGCATCAGGCCGTTTCGGCGAACAACTCGCGCCCGATCAACATTCTCCGGATTTCGCTGGTGCCGGCGCCGATCTCATATATCTTGGCATCGCGCCACA
>JAIRRG010000129.1 GCA_031256095.1 Desulfobulbaceae bacterium | reverse complement strand
GCTGGCGCTGGCCAAGGCGGTTTTCGCCGTGCGTTTTCAGGAAACCGCCACCGATGCCGCCAACCTCAGGGCCAGCGGTTGGGACCGTCCGGAATTCTTCTTTTCCGCCAACCCCGGCGAAGCACCGCGGCCCCTGGCCAAGGTTGCCTCCGGCGGTGAATTGTCGCGGCTGATGCTGGCGATGAAATGTTTGCTGGCGAAAAAGGATATGGTTGAAACGGTGATCTTCGACGAGGTGGACGCCGGCATCGGCGGCGAGGCGGCAGAGGCGGTGGCCAAAAAAATCAAGGAACTGTCCGGTCATCACCAAGTTTTGTGCATTACCCATTTGCCGCAGATCGCCGCCAGGGGCAACCTGCATTTCCGTGTGGAAAAGGCGGCCAAAGAGGGCCGCACCCAATCGGAAGTCCGGCGCCTTGGTGACGAAGAACGGGTAAGCGAACTGGCGCGGATGCTGGCCGGAAGGTCGCCGAGCGAGCATACCCTGGCCTGGGCGCGGGAGCTTTTGGCCAAGGGCGGCTCGGGCGGGGCGGCATGAAAGCCGTCGCCCTCTATTCCGGCGGCCTCGACTCGATCCTGGCTTGCCGAATGATCATGTACCAGGGCATTGAGGTACTGGCGACGCAGTTCGTGACACCATTTTTTCTCCATCATCTGTTGGATAACAAGGAATTCTATTGTCAGAAAGTGGCGGATCAATACGGTATTACTCTGCGCCTTGAAGACATAAGCCACAATTATCTGCATATGCTCCAGCGGCCAGCACACGGTTTCGGCAAGAATTTCAACCCCTGCATCGACTGCAAGATACTCATGATGCGCCGCGCCCGGCAGATCATGGAGGAAGTGGGCGCATCTTTTCTCATCAGCGGTGAGGTTCTCCGCCAACGACCGATGTCACAGCGTCGCGACACGCTTGCCGTCATTGAGCGCGACGCTGGTGTTCGGGGAATTCTGTTGCGACCGCTTTCGGCCAAACGTCTCAACCCGACCTTGCCGGAAGTAAATGGCTGGGTGCGGCGGGAGGAATTGGGCGACCTGAGCGGGCGGGGCCGGAGCGGGCAAATCGCCCTGGCAAAAGAATATGGCATTACTGACTACCCGATGCCGGCCGGCGGCTGCATCCTCACCGATCCGATCCAGGGACGACGCTTGCGAAAAGTCCATGATGGCGCCCTGCCCTTTGCCGCCGCCACCATGACCGTGACTGACTTTCACCTGTTGCAACTGGGCAGGCAATTTCTGCTGCCCGGCGGCGGTTGGTTGATCCTTGGCCGCGATGAAAAGGAAAACAACCGTATTGAAAATCTGGCTGAGGCCGATGACGCTTGCCTCCGCCTGGAGGCTCGGCCCGGCCCGACCGCCCTGCTCCGCCGCGCCTCAACCTGTTATAAAGATGAATCTGCCCGTAATGATGACCTACAGCGGGCGGCGGGCCTCGTCGTCCGCTACGCGAGAAAAGAACCGCTGCGGCCAGAGACTCTTGTCCGCTGCCTCTTGGCCGGGGCGGTCATTCCCCTGAAGGCCAGCGCTCCCGATGACGAAATATGTCAGTCGTGGATGCTGTGAAGGGTAGAGAACCTCAATCGCTCTGGGAGCTATGAACTATGGATCTTTTCCGGCGCGACGATGGCCGCAGCCTGCCGCGATTTACGGCATCGTCATGAACCCGCATTGGGCGATAGATATCAAGAGCCGGATCGGCATCGGCCACGCTGGCTGAAACCACGATGAATACGCGAAAACGCTACACCACCGTCCTTGCCATCGCCGGTTCCGACAGCGGCAGCAGCGCCGGCATCCAGGCCGACCTGAAGACTTTGGCCGCCCACGGCTGCTACGGCGCCACGGCCATCACCGCCATCACCGCCCAAAACACCGTGGCTGTTGCCGCCATCCATCCGCTGCCGGCGGCAATTGTCACGGCTCAAATTGAGGCTGTCCTCGGCGACATCGGCGCCGATGCGGTGAAAATCGGGATGCTCTGTTCGCCAGATGTGGTCCACGCTGTGGCCGAGTGCCTGCGACGCTTCGCGGTGAAAAATATCGTCCTCGACCCGGTGATGGCGGCCGAAAGCGGCGGCAATCTGCTGCAAGATGAAGCGCTCGCTGCCCTTAAGGAGGAGTTGATCCCTTTGGCGACGCTCATTACCCCGAATCTGCCGGAAGCGGCATCTCTCTTGGGGCGCGCTGGCATTGAGGCGGAAGAAATGGCCGAAGCCGCTCGCGCCTTGGCGCGGCTCGGTTGCGGCAGCGTCCTCGTCAAAGGCGGACATCTGCCGGGCGATCACCGCGACGATGTGCTGTTCTGGGGCGAGAAAGACCGCATTGTCAATATGCCAGGAATTGCCATTGTCAGCCACAACACCCACGGCACCGGCTGCACCCTGAGCTCGGCCATCGCCGCCGGACTGGCTTTGGGTCAGGACATGGAGGCGGCAACACGCGCCGCCAAAGGCTATATCAATGGCGCCAACGCCGCCGGATCCGCCTATCAAATCGGCCAGGGCCATGGCCCGGTACAGCATTTCTTCCGCTTCTGGTCTGTCTAACTGCACCGAGAGGCGCGGCTGAAAAACCATCCATTACCAAACGACATCCCCCAAATAACATGCCCCCAGCAAAGCCAGGGGCATGTGCTCTCATAAGAGATTTCAAGTGCGTCTTATCAGTGCGTCTTATCAGACGGACTGCGCTGACGCTTTCCACAAAGTGGGTTCGTGGCCAGAAGCGTCATAACCAAGTTGATTATTTGTTGACGCTCCATGGCCACAACCGCCGTCAGTTTACTCCTTCACCGGCTTTTTGGTGATGGCACACAGTATAACCGCGACGATCAAAATAGTGGCGGAAATGTACAAAGAAGTGGTGTACGAGTGGGTCCAGTCTTTTATATAGCCAGCGAGCAGCGGCATGAGAAAACCGAGTCCCCAGCCAAGAAAGACGAAGCCATAGTTTGCTCCCATGTGCTTTGAGCCAAAAAAGTCGGCGGTAAAGGTGGGCAGCAGCGACAAGCCACCACCATACTGCCAGTAGGCGATAGCGACCGCGAGGAACAGCAGGGGAACGCTCTGTGCATCTATGATATGCGGCAGAGCCAGCAGGCAGATGGCCGAGATGATACCATTGACCAAGTAGGCATTCCTGCGCCCTATTTTGTCGGAATACATGCCTGTGCCGATGCGGCCCAAAGCGTTCATCAACCCGCCGAATGAGGCAATGATCCAGATATTGGCCGCCAAAAATGGCACCGCCTTGGCGGTTTTTCCCAAGATCGGAGCCGCATTGCCAATGATCAAAAGACCAGATTGGGCGCTGCCGATAAAGAGGAGTACCAGGGCATAAAACTGCCACTTGCCGAGCATCTCGGATGGTGCCCAATCCGCCGTCGCTGTTGCCGCTTTGGCCGGTGCCCCGGCGCTCACTGGCGCCGCGGGAGGAACATAGCCAGCCGGCGGATTCGACAAAAATTGACCGGCGATAACGACGACCACCGCGAAAAAGATACCAAGATATATAAAGCTGGCCGATAAGCCGTAATTATCAATAAGAAACTGACCCAAGGGGGCAATGTATAAGGCGGCCGCACCGTATCCGGCGACGACAATACCGGCGATCATACCCCGTTTGTGCGGGCCGAACCATTTCAAAGCGGCAGGCGTCGGCGCGGCATAGCCGATGCCCATACCGATTCCACCCAAAATACCGTAACCGATAATCAGTCCGGTAAAGCTATGCATCAAGCCAGCGACAATGCAACCTACAGCCAGCAAGAGACCGCCCAGGGTGGCGCCGAATTTCGGGCCGTATTTGTCCTGAATTCTGCCGCCGGGAATCATGAAGACGGCAAAAACCAGGCCGCATACTGTATAGGCTACAGTCGCTTGCGCGTCCGTGAGGTAGACCCATCCTTCCTGTACCACGCCCTTTATCACTATGGGGTCACCCAGTTTACCTCCGATCAGCACACCTTTCCAGACGCTCCACGCATAGAGTATCCCCAAACAAAGGTTACAGGCCATGCCCGCAAAGGTGACCACCCAAGCCTTTGCCGGTACTTCCGATGCTTGTGTTCCCATTTTCGCTCCTACTTGGATTCATTTCTTTCGCGATTCCGGGCCGAGAAAAGACGGGCGACCTCACTCTTGTTCAACTCTTTCTACTGACGTCCGCAATTCTGTAGCCGGTCTTGTTGGCGTATGTGGAGTTCGGCGAACTTCTCTCCTTCACCGCTACCCGGAGAAACCGAATGCCACCGGCGCCGCCGCCAAAAATTCCGATTTTTTCCCGCTCTTGCTTGTTGTTGAGTCGTTTTCACCTCCTTTCAAGCGCTTCACGCTAATGTCATGAGCAATGGGTGCGAAGACCGTCGGCGCCAAGCTCGATACAACTGGATACAACTGATATGGCGGCACAAACTGCCACCATAGTTCGTTACCGGATTGCAAAGAAACTTTGTTTTAGAAACTCCGTTTCCATCTGTTGCTAGTCGCTGCACTACCACGGGCTCGTCACGGGCAACTGCGTAATTTCACCGTCCCATACCGCACGGCCTACAGCCAACCCAGGGAATCACTATAGATTATAATTTCATTCATGCAAGATGATTTTTTGCCGCTTTCATTTCTTTTTTATTTTTAATTTCATCCTCAGCATCATTGCCGGCGTCGCCACCTAGTAAAGCATTTTCTTTGTATGTTTATAAACAAACGTGGCATTTACCTTATGGTGGGAGCATTGTGTGACCGGTATTGAGGCCGCCACAGCGCCATAAAGCAGGCAGGGGAAAAGTGCAAGCAAGCGAAAAGAGTGCGTCATAAATAAACAGTAAACGCACCGTATTTTGGCCACGCGTTGTCTCCTGACCGCCGCCTTACTGCCCTGTCACCCCGCCCCTGGAATTACAGGAGTTTCCCCACACAACCGCCATCAAGCCTTTCGGGATTCTTGCCAAAACCAGGCTTTCATGGTAGTAAAGTCGGCATATCTGTTGAACTTTCTGGTCAAATTATACTTAAAGGGGACACTTGCGATGTTGTTACATCACCGGTTTGTTGAAACCGCCAAACAATACGCCCAAAAAACCGCCATCAGCGACCGTTCCGTTGGCAAATCGCTGACCTACCGCCAGACGCTGATTGCCAGCCTGATTCTGACCAGAATCTGCCGGAAATTTCCCCGTGGCAACGTTGGCCTGATGGTTCCCACCTCTCTTGGTTGCATCCTCGCCAAAATCGCCATCTTGATGAGTGGGCGGACACCGGTGATGATCAACTATTCGACCGGCGCCGAACAAAACGCCCGCTTCGCCCAGCGTAAATGCGCTTTTCATACTATTATCACCTCGAAAGCCCTGCTGGAGAAAATCAACTGCCCGCACGTCCCCGGCATGATTTACCTTGAAGAAATCATGGCTGGCCTCTCCTGGCTCGACAAACTGTGGGCGGCCGGTATCGCCCTGTTGCCGGCCAACCTCATTAAACTGTTCATCAAAGGAGGCGACGAGGACGACAACCTGGTACTGCTGTTTACCAGCGGCAGCGAACGGGAACCGAAGACCGTGCCGCTGACCCATAAAAACATCACCACCAACATTGTCGACTGCGGCGAGCGCTTCCATTTCACCGACCAAGATATTCTCCTTGCTACCTTGCCCTATTTCCACGTCTTCGGCATGACCGTCAATCTGTGGTTGCCGCTCTTTTACGGCTCAACCATCGTCTGCTACGCCAATCCTCTGGAATATAAAAAAGTCTGCGAGATCGCGAGAAAGGAAAAGACGACTGTCATGGTCGGAACCCCAAGTTTTTATTGGGGTTATCTGCGCAAATCGGAGCTGGGCGATTTCACGACAACACGCATCGCCATGTGTGGCGCCGACAAATGCCCGGACGCCCTGCGCGAAGGCTTTATGAGCAAGCACGGCGTCACGTTGCTTGAAGGCTACGGCGCCACCGAATGCTCGCCGGTAATTTCTGTTAACAGCGCCGAAGAGAACCGCCCAGGCAGCGTCGGTAAGCCGGTCACAAGCATTGCGGTGCGCATTGAAAACTACGAAACCGGCGAGGAGTGCGCGCCAGGCGAGGATGGCCGTATCCTGGTCAAAGGCCCAAGCGTCATGAAAGGCTATTTCAACGACTTTGAACAGACTTCTCTCAGAATGCGGCACGGCTGGTACGATACCGGCGACATGGGCAATATCGACGCCGATGGCTATTTGTGGCACGTCGGGCGCTTGAAGCGTTTCATCAAGATCGGCGGCGAGATGATTTCCCTGGTTAGAACAGAAAATGTTTTGGAAAAGCTGCTGCCAGAAGATATAGAATGCTGCGTGATTGAGGTGCCGGACGCCATCAAAGGAGCGAAGATTGTCGCCGTCACCACCGCCCCGATCGAAGAAAAGACCATCATCAAGCAACTGGCCGGGCAACTGCCGGCGATTGCCATCCCGAAAATTTTTCTCGTGCGTCAACAAATGCCAAAGACTGGCAACGGCAAAATCGATTTCCGAGCATTGACAGAAATAGCCCGCCAAGAATTGCAGCGCTGAGCAAACGCCCTGAGCGTTACCAATTGGTAGCGTTCACTGACGCCAGCCGTTACCGATGGGTGACGACAGACATCTTTTTCTCAATATGTTATTGTATTTTCACAGAATTTTCTCCTGGAACAGGATTTGCTTTATGAAGGGGTGAG
>JAIRRG010000092.1 GCA_031256095.1 Desulfobulbaceae bacterium | reverse complement strand
ATCTTTTCCGGCGCCTTGCGCGCCACTTCCTCAATATCCATGCCGCCGGCGGCCGAGGCGATGATGGCCACTTTCTGCGTGGCGCGATCGGTGAGAATGGCCAGGTAGTATTCCTTCTTGATGTCGGCGCCATCTTCGATCAACAGGCGGCGCACCTTTTGCCCTCCCGGGCCGGTCTGGTGCGTGACCAGTTGCATGCCAAGAATCTCGGAGGCCTGTTGCCGCACTTCATCGAGCGAGCGCGCGAGTTTTATGCCGCCGCCTTTGCCGCGGCCACCGGCATGGATCTGCGCCTTGACGACCCAGACTTTGCCACCGAGCTTTTCAGCCGCTTTTACCGCCTCGTCAACGGTGAAGCAGGGTACACCGCGCGGGGTCTGGACGCCGAATTTTCGCAGGAGTTCCTTGCCTTGATATTCGTGGATTTTCATGGGCCTTTCCCTTTTTTGCGTAAGTGATGAATTGGCATGGGATTATGGAGCCAGTTTGATTACCACGCTAGACGACCGTCCGGAGACGGACTAACTAGTAATAATCACGGTGGCAAAACGAAATAGAGCGAAATACCGTCTTTCCCGTCAAGAGGATATAAGGAAGTTTGGGCGGTAGGACTGTTTTTCAAAACGCCGAAGCGGAGATGAACAAGTTTGCGCATGGCGGCGGTCTCGGTTGTTGCAGTGGTAATGATTGAAGTCAGGCAGCAACTATTTCTGTTGGTTGTGCTGTTGATGCTTTCTTGCCTACACGCCATAGAAGATAGGAACCGGCAAATCCGAATATCGCCATTATTATACGTCCTAACAACAATGAATAATCTCTTATAGCCAGTGCAAGTGAGAACTCATCCCCTTCATGTATTGATGCAAATAAACTATTATCCATATTCATCAGCATTAGCATTAGCATAATAAGAATACTATAGATTAGCGGAATGATAAGTGAACAATGCCAATTTATACAATATATAGAAAATACCGCTAATAGACTGGCCGATATAACTCCAGTAATTAGAATAATATCTGTTGCCGTTAATACAGACATACCCATCCCAGCCATTCCCATTAGGGTGAACTCCATTATGTTATATGCCGCAGCCATACATACCGCGAAAAAATATACTCGTATTATCAACAACTCAACACTTGTCGATTCCTTTATCGGCAAACATTTCGGCCCAAAGAGACGGAGACTTTTCGTGGGCAAGATCGGTTGAAATCCCTTATTTCCCAAAGTCATGACTAGCTCTGCATATTTAGAAGACGAGTTTGGTCAAATCTTGGTGCCGCCTATGGTTAAAGCGAAACTCTGGCTCTTTCAAATGGGAAAAAACATGAGTTTTTGCAAGTCTCTAAAAAGAACTAAACGAATTTTGGCGTAGTCCCAAAAGCTTTCTATCCCGTTAATATGACTAATTAGCTTTTAGACCTTTTTCGACCTCTATGCTAGTCACGACCCCTACGAAAAATTGTCCAAACAACCAGAGCCACATCTCCCCACTCACCCATCCCGCCGCCAGCGCGCTGGGCCGCTCTGATGGATGGAATGTCCAAGGCTATCGACAGCCACCGTCACCGGCATGTCACGGACTGTAAACTCATAGATCGCTTCCATGCCAAGATCGGCAAAGGCCACCAGACGGGCCGCCGTGATCGCTTGCGCCACGAGACAAGCGGCGCCGCCCGTCGCCGCCAGATACACCGCCCGGTTTTTTTCGATGAGGCCGATGGTTTCTGGGCCGCGCTCGGCCTTGCCAATCATGCCAAACAGGCCGAAATCCTCGAGCATCAGGCGCGAATACTTATCCATGCGGGTGGCAGTGGTCGGGCCGGCCGGGCCAACCACCTCACCGGCAATTGGCGGCACCGGCCCAACGTAATAAATGAATCTACCGTGAAAATCCACTGGCAACGGCTGGCCCATGGCCGCCAATCCGGTCAGCCGCTGGTGGGCGGCGTCACGCCCGGTGAGGATCGAGCCATTCAAAAGAAGAGTTTCCCCGGCCCGCCATGAGGCGATTTCATCATGGCTAATTCCATCTAAAAAGACCCGCTTACCGCCACCTTTCTCGGAATTTATTTCCGGCCAAGATATTTCTGGCGGCGTAAAACTGGCAGCACTCGTGCCATTGAGGTGAAAATGGCAGTGGCGGCTGGCGGCACAATTAGGAATCATCGCCACCGGCAGTGACGCGGCATGGGTCGGAAATTCGAAGATTTTCACATCGAGAACCGTGGTCACCCCACCCAGCCCCTGGGCGCCGATACCCAAGGCATTGATCGCCTCGTACAACTCGAGGCGCAGCGCCTCGATGCGACCGCGCGGGCCGCGCCGCCGCAATTCCGGCATATCAATCGGGTCCATCAGCGATTTCTTGGCCAAGAGCATCGCCTGTTCGGCGCTGCCACCGAGACCAAGGCCAATCACCCCCGGCGGGCACCAGCCCGCCCCCATTTGCGGCAGCATCTGGCATACCCAGGAGATCAGCGAACCGCTTGGGTTTAATACCGTAAATTTACTCTTGTTTTCCGAGCCGCCGCCTTTAGCGGCAACCATCACGCTCAGGCCGTCGCCGGCAACCAACTGGCAGTGAACGATGGCCGGGCTGTTGTCACCGGTATTTTTTCGTTCGCCCACAGGCGGCACCACCATCGACAGGCGCAAGGGGTTGCCAGAATCGAGGTAGGCGCGGCGTACCCCTTCATCAACCATCTCCTGGAGCGAAATACCACCGGCGAAACGGCAATCCATGCCGATTTCGACAAACACCGTAACCATGCCAGTATCCTGGCAAATGGGCCGCTTGGTTTCGGCGGCAATACGCGAATTGAGCAGTATTTGGCCGATGGCGTCCCGGGCCGCTGGATTTTCTTCACGCCGGTAGGCGTCAGCCATGGCGGCGATGAAATCCGGCGGATGGTGGTAGGAGATAAATTGCAGGGCACGGGCAATACTGATGGTCAAATCTTCGGGCTGAATGACAGACATATGCTTGGCGGTCTCAAGTTTAAGGTGCGAGGATTAAATCATGTTATTGGAAGAGAAGTCGAAAGAGTCTGGCCCAAACAGTTCGGCAGGACATTTCCAATCGAGGCTTTTGCGTGGCCGCGTATGAGCTACTTTGCCTGGCGGAGAGTGCCTGTTTTGATAAGTGCGCCCGCGTAGTGGGCGCACGAAACTCTTATTTAGCCAATTGACCCACGTTTGCTCTGAAACAGTGCGATGCCAGTTTATCTGGCATCGCACTGTTTGTTTTTAGCACGAGTTGAATAAATCGGCCACCTGTTCAGCGTTGCCTGAAAGCACTTCCGAGGCCGCTACTGCAGCCCGATGTTGAGCGCATTCCGGCGGTGAATTGCCAATTCGCTCGCCGGAATCCTCGCAAGGGTTCAGTCAACCATGTTTTTGATGGCTTGCAGCGCCGCCGGGTCTTCCATTGTCGTCAGGTCGCCTGGGTCGCGCCGTTCGCTGACCGCCTGTATGGCGCGGCGTAGCAATTTACCCGAGCGCGTCTTGGGCAGCATGTTGACAAAGTGCACGCGCGCCGGCCGCGCGACCGCGCCCAGCGAGGCGTCCACCACCTTCATGACCTCGCTTTCGAGCTTGCGCGCGGCTTCTGGATGATCGAGAATGCTGGCGTCCTTGAGCACGGCAAAGGCCATGGCAACCTGCCCTTTGAGCGAGTCGGCCACGCCGATCGCCGCCACTTCGGCGATGTTCGGATGGCTGGAGATGGCTTCTTCGATTTCGCGCGTACCCAGACGGTGACCGGCGACGTTGATGACGTCGTCGGTGCGGCCCAGGATGAAATAGTAGCCGTCCTCGTCGCGGATGCCCCAGTCGAAGGTGTTGTACACCATCCGGTTGGGCACGCTGGACCAGTAGGTCTGGACGAAACGCGCATCGTTGCGCCACACCGTCTGCATGCAGCCCGGCGGCAGCGGTCCTTCGATGGCAACCACTCCTTTCTGATTGGCTTCGGTCAGCTCGGTCCCATCCTGCTCGTTCAGCAGCTTGACGTTGTAGCCGTACACCGCCTTGCCGGGGGAACCGAATTTGGACTTCTGCTTTTCCACCCCGTTGCAGAGGGTCAG
>JAIRRG010000247.1 GCA_031256095.1 Desulfobulbaceae bacterium | reverse complement strand
CTCGGCGATGATGCGGGAGTTGTCGGAAAAATCAATGGGAACAACGACTTTTTGCACACTGGCAATCCTGGGCATGGCAACCTCCTTCAAACGAATATGAACAAGCTGACAATCGTTGGTGCTTTCTCAATTTCTTCGACTGTTCCACATGGTGGCGTCTTGCGCAAGCTTTTCTAAACTGCCGCCCGGTTGAGGCGTCCGGTCAATGGCGCTGTGCAGCCTTGGCTGTTCGGCTGGCTGTTCGGCTGGCTGTTCGGCTGGCGGTTCCGCTGGCGGTTCAGCTCGCTGCTTCGAGAAAGCGCACCGCTTCCAGCAGTTGCGGGAAATTGTAAATGATATAATCAGCCTCAAGGCCATGGCTGCGCTGGTCGCCCTGGTTTGATTTGAAAAATACCGTCTTCAAGCCCGCTGTCTTGGCCCCGAAGACGTCGCGGTACATGTCGTTGCCGATAAAGATCACTTCCGCCGCCGTTAGCCGCATCTTTTTGAGAACCTGGGCGAACAGGCGCGGGTCGGGCTTGCGGTAACCGAAATCACTGGAAATCAGCACCGGATCGAAATAGCCGTCCAATCCCACCGCGTGCAGTTCCGCCAAGCCCCACAGGCTCTGGCCGTCGGAAAGGGCCGCCAGTTGGTATTTCGGTTTCATCGCCGCCAGCGTGGCTGAAACGCCAGCGTACAGTTCCAGCTTAAAACGTGAGGCGGCACGGAAGACTTCGGCGCAAATGCCAGGCAACAGGCGCAGCTTGGCGGCTGGCAACCGCCCCGTATAGTCGGAAGCGCGCTTACTGATGATTTCCTTAAAAACTGCCGCCGCGTCAAATTCGGCAAACTCCTCGCCGCTCTCCTTGCGCTGCCGCCGGTTGATGGCAAAATACATTTCCCGTAACTCGTCGGGCCGTAAGGCAATTCCCTGATAATCGAGGAAATTTGCCAGTATCCGGTAAATTTCATCATGACCTTCGTTGGTCAGGATATCGGTTGTCGTGCCGTTGATATCAAAGATCAGGCCGCGAATCATCGTTTTCATGCCAATTGCCTACTGTACCACGCTGTTTGTTTCATATTTCCATTCCGATTTTTTCGGCAATCTTATAGGCAAATTGCTCAAAATCTTTTTTTGCATCCTGTACCGCGTAGGCATGACTCCCTAAAGCTCCATCCGCCGAGGTAAGCAGAAAAACAGGTTTCCGCCCTTCCTGGGCCATGGGAACCAAACTTCGATAATGCTTGATCGTGGCCAGGCAATAGGGATCATTTTCCTGTTTTACCTCCGCATCAGGCGGTTGTTCGAGTACAGCATCGCGATATACGTTCGGGATGCGATGAAGCCATTTATCATAAGCCTTGACCGGTCGGTCCAGCCGGGCACTGTGTTGTTGGCAGAGATAACCGATGACCTCCATCTTCCCTGCCGGAAGCTGGAAATTCGGATAACCGGGCGCCTCCATACTCGATTGCCAGTTATCCAGGCGCTTCTTCCACAGTTGTTTCCAGCCCTTCAATGCCGGCCCAAGATTTTTTAACCCTTGCAAAGAAAAAAGATCGGCGCTGAGCGGGATGACTACATAGTCCGCGGCTATGAGCACAGAACGGTTGATGGCTCCCAAATTGGGACCAATATCGACCAAAATAATATCGGCCTCGACTTGATTGGCGGCCATCTGCATGATCTGCCAGAAGGAACTCAATATCCGCATTGGGCGATATAAATTGGTGTCCCCCATACTGTGTGGCCAGGCATCCGACAAGGTGTCTTCATAATGTGACAATCTGACATCTCCAGGAAGAAGATAGAGACCCGCTGCTACGTTCTGAAGTATTGGTTCTTTTATATCGCCAACTCCGGCAATGGGCTGAACGCATTGGTAGATGGTCGAGCCATCGGTCGATTTTTCCCAGATATCTTCAATCCGCTCCTCATCAAGAAAAAACGCCGTCAGATTGGCTTGCGGATCAAGATCGGCGATAACAACCTTTTTGCACAAACTGGCAAACATCCAAGCCAGATGATAAATCAGGGAAGTCTTGCCGACACCGCCTTTGTTGTTGAAAAACGTCAAGACAGGACTTGTCATGGTTTGCCTCGCAAAATGCAAGAGACCGCGCTTTGACTGCATTCAAATTCCGGCGGCGGGTTGCCGTTTTCCGTCATCGCCCGTTGGGCTGTAGCGATGCCACGGCCAAAAGCCTGTATGAAACCAAAAGTCTTCAGGACATCAGCGATATTGGGATTGCGATAATCGGTGATGCCCAGCCTCCCGAAATTCTCGGCGGTGACATTACCGTAAGGCCCGCCAGGACTGTAGATTTCAATCCGGTCATTGAACCAATAAACGCGAACCGGCGCATTGGTCTTTTCATAGGCGCGGTGTAACACAGCATTATACAGAATCTGGTGGATCGCGGCCTGAGGATAGGTCACTGCTATCCGATGCGTCGGCGCGGATACAATATCCACTGCCGTTCGGTTGTGGGCTTTCAGCTTCTCTTCGGTGCGTCGGAGCATGTCAACAAAAGCGCCGCCAATCTTTTCTTCGTCAATTACTGGGTCGGCAAGCTCAGCGCCGTCAATACGTAAAAACTGAATACATGCCCCTGGTAAAAAATCCTGCGGCGTCTTACCAATCGCCAGCAGCCCCAGTACAGTTGGCGTAGCGTCGTCGGGCGAAACAATCATTTTGCACGAAGCAAGACGTTCTTCATACGTTCTGTTGTTTGTTTCCAAAATGTCAGGGGCAAAGGCGGCGGGTAAGAATTCATTTTCAAATACTGTCTTTGAAATATCCGTGATTTTGGCGGAAGGTACCGGGTAAATATCAAAAGGGATATTTTTGTACCTCCTCCTTTCATTCAAAATCCGTTCTTCCTGGTCATTGGCAATGGCTCGCCGAGGTCCGGTACGGATCCAGATACGACCTTTGTATTTCACAGGCGGCATATCAGAAGGCATGACCGTGACCACCGCCATATCAGCTCCTTTTAGTATGCGTTTTTGTACCAACAAAACTGGCAATGGCAAGATATTGCCATCTGTTTTCATATCTGCAAGAGACCGTAAAAGCTGGTCGGTTACATCCAAGCCGCTCGGCTCGCCATTGTCATGAGCGCCGATAAACAACACTCCCGGCTGATTGTGACCAGGAAAATCATTGGCAAACGCGCATACCGCCTGCCGAGCTTTTTCAGGCACATCGTTTTTAAATGCTCCTTTACGCTCGACCCGGTCAGACTCGGTATCATTCAACAGTTTCAACAATTCTTCATCAGTCAATGTGAGCATGGCTGTTTCCTCGAATCCTTTAAAGAGCAATCTGATGAATCATAAATCCCATCTCCGCAAACATTTTTTCCCCTTTCGCGCCAGCCGCCGCCGGTAATCGGCGCCGAGCCAATGGTTGCGGGCGATGCGCAGAAAGGTGATACCCATATAAAAAGGGACCCGGCGCGTTGTCTCAAAAAACGTCCGTTCCCGGTCAGGAAAATGACAGGCGTACTCCCAGAGAAAATGACCGATGAAAGGCTCGGCCGCCCGGCCATCACCCAGCGATTGCAGAAAAAAATGAGCCAGTTCGCCGGCAATGCGCCCGGTGTCGAAAACCCGGTCGGCCCAGCGCAGCCGTTCGAGATCAAAGGAGACGACATTCAATCCCTCGCCGAACAAAAAATTTTCCGGCGTCGCATCACCATGGGCCAAAACCCGCCAGTCCTGCCACATTTTCGGCTGCTCGCGCCAACGGTCGCGCAGAAAACGGAATTCTTCCGCTTCTGGCCAGCCAATAATGCCGTCGGTCAGCAAGGGATCGATCAGAGTATCGAAATAGGCACAACTGGCCGCAAAATCGACATTTTGCGGCTCGGCGGAGCGGTTGTGGAAGTCGGCAAGAAACCAGGCCAGAGCCGTCAATTTGTGGAAGAGAAGGCCATCGTTTCGCTCACGGATGGCGCGGCGAATAATGTGGCTGAGCAATTCGCCCTGACAAAATTCCATCACCAACAATTTGCTCAAATCATCATTTCTGCCCAGGGGCCTGGCAATGTAATGTGGCGGGGAGTTTAAGCCGTATCCACGCATCAGCTTCAGGTTATGCTCTTCGCGGTCGAGCTTGCGCCAGGCCGTCTCGTGATCACGGTCGCCGATGAGGAAAAATTTGCCGATCATGCGGCTGCCGAGGCGCTTTTCCTCGTACAGGTAGACGGCATTCGAGGCATTCAGGCGGAAAACGCGGTAAACCGGATGCGGCAGGAAGCCGGTCAGTTGCGGCTGAATGACATGTTGCAGATAGGCGTAGAGCGGATCACTTTCCGGCAGATGTCCGAGATATTTTTTCACCGACATTCACCAGACGATGGGCGGCAAAGCATGGGTCAGCAGGTATTCATTGCAGCGGCGGAAGACGCCGGAACCGAGGAAACCCCGATGCGCCGACAGGGGCGACGGATGGCTGGTTTGCAGGATGCAATGCTTCTTGGCGTCAATAAGCGGCGCCTTTTTCTGAGCGAATGAACCCCAGAGCATGAAGACCACATGTTCCTTGCGCTCGGAAATGGTGCGGATGATGTCGTCGGTCAGTTCATGCCAGCCGAGAGCGGCGTGCGAATTAGCCTGTCGGGCAATAACCGTCAGCGAGGCGTTCAGGAGCAAGACTCCCTGCCGCGCCCAATCGCTGAGATCGGTTTCGACGCGCACCGCTTTGCCACCGTAGATGCTGGCGTTGACTTCCTGCAAGATATTGCGCAACGACGGCGGCGCCGGGATGCCGGCGGGCACGGAAAAGCACAGGCCATGGGCTTCGGGGCCGGCGGCGTGTTCGTTGAAATAGGGATCCTGCCCCAAAATAACCGCTCTCACCTCATCAAACGGCGTTAGGTTCAGGGCCTGAAACACCAAAGGCCGGGGCGGAAATACTTTCGGCCCGCGCCCGGAACCATCGGCCGCGTAAGCGAGGTCGGCAAGCTCCTGGTGCCTGCCCGCGTTCATCAAGGGTACGCATTCTTCCCAGAGCATGGGCAATCAGACCAGGGCGCTGTCCACCTGGGCGACCGACCGCATGGCTACATCGAAGCCTCTAGCCAGGGTTGCATCGCCGCCGATGGCGCGCTGTAAGGGGTAATGGGCGCTTTTGCCCGCAGGCTGATGGTTGGGGGTCATGGCGAGGCAGCGGGGGGCATTTTCGGTTAACCGCGAATCACCGCGATAAATATGGAATAATTAAAAACCCAAGGTCCAGAAAAAACAAGAAGAAAGAGCGGCGACAATCAGTATTCGACGCCCGCGGGCAAGCGTGCTATTGTCCGCGCCGGTTGCCGCGATCTTGGTTCCGGCTGGCGCGCCACCATGGCAAACCGGCAAACTGTTTTTCTCTTTACTTAAAAACTCCGATGGCAACAACACAAACAAACAGTCTGGCCAAGTCAGCGGCGGTGGTGGCTTTCGCCGTCATGTGCAGCCGGATTCTCGGTCTTGTCCGTGAAACGGTCTTTGCCGACTTATTCGGGGCCGGCAACGACTACGACGCCTTTGTCGTTGCCTTCCGCATTCCCAACCTGTTGCGCGACCTGTTTGGCGAAGGGGCGCTGTCGGCGGCCTTCGTCACGGTTTTTTCTCTCTACGACAGCCAGCGCAGCCCAGAAGAAACCAGGCGCCTGGCCTGCAATGTCCTGACGTTTTTTGCCATCGCCCTGTCGCTGATTTCCGTCCTGGGGATGCTGGGCGCTGACAGCATCGTTTCGCTGCTCGCCCCCGATTTTGCCCAGATAGCCGGCAAAAGTACCCTGACCGTTTTGCTAACCAGAATCATGCTGCCTTTTCTCGTCTGCATCTCGCTGTCGGCGGTGGTCATGGGGATGCTGAACACCAAAGGGAAGTTTTTTATCCCGGCGCTTGCCTCAAGCTTTTTCAATCTTGGCTCGCTCATCGGCGGCGTCAGCCTGGCCTGGCTCTTGCCGCGCTACGGCCAGCCAGCCATTGTCGGCATGGCCATCGGCACCCTGTTGGGCGGCCTGTTGCAGCTCGCCGTCCAACTGCCGACCCTGTACAACACCGGCTTTCGCTACCGTCCGCTCATCGATCTTGCCGACCCTGGCCTGCGGCATATCCTGCGGCTGATGGTGCCGGCGACCATCGGCCTGTCGGCAACGCAACTGAACATCTTCATTAACACTTCGTTCGCCGCCTCCTGCGGCCAAGGGGCGGTATCGTGGCTGAATTACGCCTTCCGCCTGATGCAGTTGCCCATTGGCCTGTTCGGCGTCGCCCTGTCGATTGCCATGATGCCGATGCTGTCAAAGCAGGCGGCGGCCAAAGACCTGGCGGCGATGCGGCAAACTTTGGTTTCCGCCCTGATCTTGGTACTGGCCTTGACCGCTCCGGCCACCGCCGGACTGATGCTGCTCGACCGGCCGATCATCGCCCTCATTTATCAGCACGGGGTCTTCACCGCCGCCGATACCGCGGCCACGGCCACCGCCCTGTCGCTGTACGCGGTCGGTCTGTTCGCCTACGCCAGCAACAAGGTGCTGGTGCCAGCCTTTTACGCCATTGACCGCACCCGCTACCCGGTCATCGCCTCGTTTCTCGCCGTCGGCATCAACCTCATCTTCATCCACCTGACGATAGACCGTTTTCACCACCTGGCCATCGCCCTCTCCACCTCGCTGACCATGCTGCTCAACTGCCTGTTTCTCTTTACCCTGCTCATCTGGCAGATGGGCCGCCTGCCTTGGGGCAGGCTTGTCAGCGGCGCCATTAAAATCATTGCCGCCACCGGCGTCATGGCCCTTTTCCTGTGGGGCTGCCGTACTTTTGGGGCGGATTTTTTCGTTTCTCGCCCATCGCTGCTTGGCCTATCGCTGGCTTTTAGCATCGGCGGCGCCATCGTTCTCTACGGCGCTATGCTCTTCGCCCTCAAACTGACGGAAGTAACCGAGCTGTGGGCAGCGATAGCCAGGAGATTCAAAAAAAAGTGAGGCAAGAATGATCTCCAGCCCGCGCCCGGCTTCGGGGATTTTGCTCGGCGATTCTTTTATCTTTATGATTTAATTAAAAATTTTCTCATACGCTTCCGACACGCTTGATTGTTTCGAGGCAATCCCTATAATGAAAGGGAGAGCCGCACAGATAGACGGTCGGCCGCGCCCAATTTTGTTACGCGGCTCCGACTCGCGGTTTCGTTATTCGAGTTATAAATCAAAACTTATATAGTAGCCCCTGTCATATAAAGGAGAAGGGTTTGAAAAGAGGTAAACTTGGGTGGGGAGAAGAGAGTAATCTGTCAACGGCATAAAGCCTCTCGCAATGCGAAGCTCTCTTTTCACCCAAGCGTCTT
>JAIRRG010000245.1 GCA_031256095.1 Desulfobulbaceae bacterium | reverse complement strand
GCTTTACCCCTAAGGCGCGGATTGTGGGCGCAGCCGTCGCCGGAGTGCCTCCCCGCATCATGGGCATCGGGCCGGTGCCGGCGACCCAAAAACTTCTTGCCCGTCTGCAGATGAAACTGAAACAGATGGACGTGATCGAGTTGAACGAAGCATTTGCCGCACAAGGCGTAGCTGTATTGCGAGAATTGGGACTTCAAGAGGACGACCCGCGTGTCAATCCCAACGGCGGAGCCATTGCCCTCGGCCACCCTCTTGGCATGAGCGGAGCGCGCCTGATAACCACCGCCATGTACCAGCTGCACCGCACAGGCGGACGCTTCGCCCTCTGTACCATGTGTATCGGCGTGGGACAGGGCATAGCCACGATCATTGAACGGGTATAGCGCTCTGAGTTGCCGGTATTTTTGCTTGCACCGAGGTTTCATCTCGATAAGACAAGGAGAAGTTATGGCGGTTACATCAAGAAAGGTCATGGAAGTCGATCAGGCGGTAGCGCTTATCAAGTCGGGCGACAGCGTCATGGTGGGCAGTTTTGGCATGAGGGGATATCCGGCGGCGCTTGTGCACGCCCTGAGTTGTAGCCCTGTCAGCGACCTGACGGTCATAAGCTGTGATCTCGGTTCGCCCGGCGTCGGCCTCGGAGAGCTGCTGACAATGGGAAAAGTGAGCAACCTCATTGGTACCTTCTACACCAAAAATTCTGATGTCATGGACGCATACCTCGCCGGCAAAGTCCAGATCGAACTTATACCAATGGGTACTTTTGCCGAAGCCGTCCGCGCCGGTGGCGTCGGCGTAGCCGGCTTTTACACGGCGACTGCCGTGGGCACCGAATTATCCAAAGGGAAAGAATCCCGAGTTTTCAACGGTCGCGAATACCTCCTGCAGCCAGCCCTGCGGGCCAAGGTGGCCCTTATCAAGGCGCACAAGGCGGACGCAGTGGGGAACCTCGTCTATTACAAGACGGCCCAAAACTTCAACCCGCAAATGGCCATGGCGGCGGATCTGGTCATTGCCGAGGTCGATCATCTTGTCCCCACCGGTGAGATCGATCCCGAGCATATCATTACCCCGCATAACTTTGTTGATGTCCTTATCGTAAGGACGGCGGATTCCTGGCCAACTACGATGGTTTGAAAAAGTACTTCCACATAACTTTGTCGATATCCTGATCATAAGGAGGGACTAATGTTTGTTATGGATGAAAATCAGGCTAAGATTCGCATTGCCAAACGTATTGCCTTGGATTTTTCGCAGCAGAGCAAGAACAGGGATTTGGTTATCAACTTGGGCATAGGCTTACCGACCATGATTCCCAGCCATGTGACCTCGGACAGGGTCTTCATCCAGACCGAGAACGGAATGCTCGGGGTTGGCCCAGCAGCCAAGCTCGGGGAGGAAGACCCCCAACTGATCGATGCGGGCAGGCAATGCATAACAGAAACTATCGGCTGTTCCTACTTCGGCAGCGACATCGCCTTCGGCATGATGCGGGGCGGGCACATAGACGTTAGCGTCCTTGGCGCTTACGAGGTGGACGAAAGGGGGAACCTGGCTAACTGGACCATCCCAGGCAGCAAAAAGCTCGGCGTCGGGGGCAGTATGGACGTGGTAAGCGGTGCCAAACAGATCTATATCGCCACGCTTCATATGAACAAAAAGGGAAAGACAAAACTCATACCACAGTGCACGTTACCTATCACGGGATTTGGCGAGGTGGATGCCGTGTTTACAGAATATGCCCTGTTCCGTTTTGACAACGGCAAGATGATTCTTGAGGAAATAGCGCCGGAAATCACCCTCGAAGAGTTGAAAAGCGTGACTCTGGCAGAATACGTAGTAAATCCCAACCTCAAAACCATGCCGCTGGGCTGAACGCGAGAGGGCAAATTTTCAAACCAAAGTGGTGGTCAGCGGCCTCGGCCAGGGCCTGTGCGGCGCCAGCCGTCCCGGCCATTTTGACGGCGTCGCCACGGTGGTGACCAAGTTTTTTCATATTGTCGCCCCCGATGTCGCCGTCTTCGGCGAAAAAGATTGGCAGCAACTGGCCGTGATCCGGCGTCTGGTGGCCGACCTCAACTTTAACCTGCGCATTGTCGGCCATCCAATCGTCCGCGAGGCCGATGGCCTGGCCATGAGTTCGCGCAACACCTATCTGACGAAAGAAGAACGCCAGGCTGCCGTCTGCCCGTGCCGCTCGCTGGCCTTGGCAAAAGACTTGGCCAAAGATTTGGCCCATGACCAGGAAACAGACGTGGCGGCCATCGAAAAGGCCGTTACCGACTTCATCGAACAAAACCCCGGCTTCTCCGTCGAATACGCCACAGTCGTTGATGGCACCAGCCTGATACCAGCGGCAAAACTTGATCAAAACTCTCTGCTGGCCCTGGCGGTGCGAGTCAATGGCCAGTGCGGCTGATCGATAACACGCGACTCTTTGACTGACGGGCCACGAGGTAGCACATCTTTTCGCCGAGTCGTCCAGATGGAGTTCGTAGATTACGCTTCGCTACGCGGGCTAATTTGGGGCTCGAACTTTAAAAGCCGTCCCTCCATCTTTGGTAGGGGTCATGCTCACACCATAAACGAAGGTCTTGCCGCAAGCATAAGCTGTCCATGTTTCTTCTGCCTTCACAACTTTACCATCAACATTGCGATTGATCATATTGTTAATTGTGCCGACTTTATCAATCGTTAGGCAGGAAGTCTGCCTCTTGATAAGTTGCACGATCTTGCCTACAACATCGCCGCGCAATTGCTCGTCAGCAACCGTATTACCTGTAATATCTCCTGTAAGCGTTGGATTGGGACGCATCGTTCCCGGACATTTTTTAGGGCTTTCGCTGGCAAGCTCCTGATGAGTTTTAATGTCACGCACACGTACGATGGCCCCCGGGTTGGCCGCACACGCCGCATTCATCATGGTATATATCCCACTCCCATGCGCCATCAATATAACATTGGACACAATAGGCTGACCATCCGGAGATTCCACCGCTACGACGTAATCGCCCGATAAGGTAAGGCAGCCCGATAATGCCGCGACCGCCGCCAGACCTAGAGCCGAGAAAATAATTTTCATAACACCTTTTTCCTCAATTTATACAAGAATTCTCTCAGTTCGAGCACAGATCGAATGGCTGATTTTTATCGCGCCCGACAATTTCACCTGTAACTGCCCATGAACCCACACTGCATGCAGTAGTCGCAGTCGTTCTTGCAAATCATAGCGTGGGTGCCGCATTCGGGGCATTTCTTGTCGGCCATGACCTGATTGCTCCCAGCACCGCCAGCGCAATCTGGGGTTCGACAGCGGGTAGCTTGTCGCCATTGAACTGTTCGACTTCCCACTCTTCGGTTGCGGTTATCCCTGGGCATTTAAAAATAACGCAGCCTGCCACAAATCAGCAGATCATCGCCGAGGTGGCGCGTCGTCATTTCGGTCAGACGCGGCGCGGATTTAGTCTCGGTGGCGGCAAATCCCGTGAAGAGTGGCAGGCCATTTTCTCCGGCAAACATCGGCGCCACCAGCAGATGAGCCTCGTCGTACAGCCGCTGGCGCAGGAATTCTCCATGCACCGCCGCCCCGCCCTCAACCAGCACCGAGCACAGTTGCCTGGCCGCCCCCGCCCGCAACACCTGGCCCAAATCCAGCCGCCCGGCACTGACCACCACCGGGCAAACCTCAACACCTTGTTTTTCTAGCAATTTCCGTTTTTCATCAGCAGCGTCAGCACCGCAAAAAACCACAGTTTTCGCTGCCGAATCGAGGATGAATACCTTGGCGTCAAGTGGTAGCGATAGCTTGCTATCGAGAATCAGGCGCAGCGGATCACGGCCATTTTTACCTAAGCCGATATCGCGGACGTTGAGGCTGGGATTATCGACGCGCACCGTGCCAGCGCCAACCAAAATGGCGTCATACTGGTCACGCAGACGGTGGGCATAGCGCCGCACCTTGTCGCCGGTCAGCCAGTCCTGGCGGCCACGGGCGAAATTAAGGCGGCCATCAAGGGTAATCGCCGCTTTCATGGTCACATAGGGCAGGCCGCTGGTGATGTATTTGACGAAAGGCCGGTTGATCGCCTGACACCTTTCTGCCAGCAGTCCGACTTCACAGGCGACGCCATGCTCTTGCAGCGTCCGGATGCCGGAACCGGCCACCAACGGATTAGGGTCGCTCATGCCGATGACCACGCGGCCAATCCCGGCGGCCAGGATGGCCTGGGTGCAGGGCGGCGTCCGCCCGCTGTGGTTGCAGGGTTCAAGGGTCACATACAGCGTCGCGCCCCTGGCCTTTTCCGCGGCCTGACACAGGGCGTGCACCTCGGCATGGGGCGTCCCGGCCCGCTGATGCCAGCCGCGGCCAACGATGACGCCGTCCCGCACCACGACAGCGCCGACGCAGGGATTGGGCGCGGTGCGGCCCAGCCCTTTTTTAGCCAGGGCAATGGCCATTGACATGTAATGGGAGTCAGACATTCTTTTCGCCATCGCGGGCGGCCAAGAGAGATTTCAGTTCTTCCATGAATTCGGTGACATCCTTGAATTGCCGATAGACCGAAGCAAAGCGCACATAGGCAACTTCATCCAAAGACGGCAGTTTCTCCATCACCGATTCGCCGACCTGCTGCGAGAAAACTTCGTTGACGCCCAGATCCTGCAAGCGGCGCTCAATGTCGTCAACAAACTGGTCAATGCGGTCGCGGCTGACCGGGCGCTTCTGGCAGGCCTTCTCCAGACCGGCGATGAGTTTCTCCCGCTGCCATTCCTCACGGCGCCCATCCTTTTTCACCAGCATCGGCATCAGCACTTCCAGCCGTTCGTAGGTGGTGAAGCGGCGGTCGCAGTTTAAGCAGGCGCGCCGGCGCCGCGTGATGGTGTTGTCTTTGTTCAGCCGCGAGTCAATCACCCTGTTGTCGAGATGACCACAGTAAGGACATTTCATGACGCCGCCTTTTTAGGTAATAGAATAAGTTAGAAAATTGCCGGATGGATCGCCCGCGCCGGGTGGCGGCACGATGGAAGAGATTGACCGGGAACTCGAGTTTCCCCATATAGGACAGGGGAATCGAGCAACTCCAACATATGGACAAGATGTATGATAGCGATGTCGCGGATACTCACCCCAACTCTAGCAGCCATGTCACTTAATCGGCGAAATAATCATTGTTGCCAGCATCTTGGCGATTATTTTTTCACCGCTTTCGTCAGTAACCGTCGATTCGGCGCTAACCAATGTTTTGCCAGCTTTTATCACCTGCCCGGTGGCAATAAGTTTGTTCGTTACCGCCGGTCTTATCAGGTTGATTTTGAATTCTACGGTCAAGACCTCCCTATCATCCGGCATCGTCGTTAACGCCGAATAACCACAAGATACATCAGCTAACGATGTGACGACTCCACCATGTAACAACCCCTGTTGCTGGGTCAGGCTGTCCTGGCGCTTACATGAGACAATGACTTTCCCTTTTTCAACATGTTCCAGTTCGGCGCCAATGAGCTTCAAAAAATTTTGCTTTTGAAAGCTGTTAAAAATCCTGTCATAAATTTTTCCGCTGGTAATCATGGCAAATCCTCAAAATCTTGCGGATTAGAGTTCACAAACGTACCGCAAGCTACGTTATATCCCCATCCCTGTTTTCGTTATTCTTTTCCAACTCGGCAACGACAATTTTCACCCTCTGGCAAGCATGGCAAAAAAAAGCCGATGTCAGCGCGAAGCGACACCGGCTCTGATTACAAAAAAGGCCATATTGTCAACCACCCATCTTGTCAATCCGCGTCTGATGACGGCCACCGGCAAAGGTGGTGGTCAACCATGTCCTGACAATACCTTCGGCGACGCCCAGGCCAATCACCCTGGCGCCCAGGCAGAGGATATCGGCGTTGTTGTGTTCGCGGCTCATGCGGGCCGTGTATTCGTCATGGCAGAGGGCGGCGCGGAAACGATGGTCGCGGTTGGCGGCAATCGACATGCCGATACCGGTACCACAGACGAGAATGCCGCGCCGGCATTGGCCGGAAGCCAGGGTTTGCAACAGGGCCTGGGCAATATCCGGATAATCGACCGAGGCCAGCGAATGGCAACCGACATCGGTGACAGCGCAACCGGCGTCAGCCAGCACTGCTTTCAGCCGTTCCTTCAGATCGAAACCACCGTGATCGCTGCCAATGGCGATATTTTCGGCAAGGCTCTCACCGATATTTTCACGCCGCTCCATGATGCTCCTCAGCCTTTGAAGCGGCGCAGCGCCACCACCGCGTTGGTGCCACCAAAGCCAAAGGTATTGGAGATGGCCACATCCATCTTCATTTGCCGCGCCGTATTCGGCACATAGTCGAGGTCGCAGGCTTCATCGGGATTATGCAGATTGATGGTCGGCGGCGCCACCTGATGGTAAACCGACAAGGCCGTGAATACCGATTCGATGCCGCCGGCCGCGCCCAGCATATGGCCGGTCATGGATTTGGTCGAACTGATGGCCAGCTTGCGCGCGTGGCCGCCGAATACGGATTTGATCGCCGTCGTTTCGCAGCGGTCATTTAAGGGCGTTGAGGTGCCGTGGGCGTTAATATAATCGACATCCTCTGGATTCAACCGGGCGTCGCCAAGGGCTAGGCGCATGGCGCGCGCCCCACCAGAGCCGTCTTCTGGAGGAGCTACAATATGATAGGCGTCGCTGCTCAGGCCATAGCCGACGACCTCGGCATAAATGCGCGCGTCCCTGGCTTTGGCGTGTTCAAGTTCTTCCAAAATCAGCATCCCGGAACCTTCAGCCATAACAAAACCATCGCGGTCGCGGTCGAAGGGGCGGGAGGCCTCGGCAGGCGCGTCGTTTCTCGTCGACAGGGCCTTCATGGCGCTGAAGCCGCCAACTCCTAAAGGACAGATCACCGCTTCGGCGCCGCCGGAGACGGCGACGTCAATCATGCCATAGCGGATGTGACGATAGGCTTCGCCGACGGCATGGGTACCGGCGGCGCAGGCGGTAGTCATGGTCAGATTCGGGCCGGTGAAGCCGAACCGCAAACTGATATGACCAGATGGCATGTTGGGAATGACCAGCGGGATGAAGAAAGGGCTGATCTTTTTTGGGCCGCGCTCGAGCAGCGCCTGATGGTACTGCTCGATGACCGGCAGACCGCCCATGCCGCAGCCGGTGATGACACCGGCCCGCTCCCGCTTGTCTTCGGCGATGGTCAGGCCGCTGTCCTGCATGGCCATGATAGCGGCGGCGAGGCCATACTGCACGAACGTGTCAAGATGTTTGGCTTCCTTGGCGGAAAAATAATCCTCAGCCTGAAAGCCCTTGACCTCGGCGGCAATCTTTACCGCGAAATTGCCGCAATCGAAACGGCTGATCGGCCCGACGCCGCTTTTACCGGCCAGCAGGTTTTCCCACGTCGCCTGGACACCAATACCCAACGGTGTAACCAGCCCGAGGCCGGTGACAACGACCCTGCGCTTTTCCATGCCCACCTCCTTGCCCAATAAAGCGGCGCGTCAGGCGCTTTTCAGCTTGTCAACATAGTTGATGGCGTCCTGCACGGTGCTGATCTTTTCGGCATCTTCATCGGGAATTTCAATGTCGAAACCTTCCTCCATCGCCATAATCAATTCCACCAGATCAAGGGAATCGGCGCCCAGATCATCGACAAAGGAAGCGCCGGGGACAACCTTGTCCTTTTCGACATTCAATTGTTCGACGATGATATCAATCATTTTTTGTGTAATGTCCATGGAATCCTCTCCTTCTCGCGTCAGCGCCCGCGCCAGCTGCGGGCCTTTTTCAAAAACATCTTCTTACATATACATGCCACCATTGACATGTATGGTTTGCCCGGTGATGTAGCCGCCATCCGGCCCCGCCAGATAGGCGACCGCCCCGGCGACATCTTGGGCACTGCCCAAAACCGCCAGGGGAATTTCCCTTTGCAACTGGGCGCGCGCCTCTTCGGCGAGCGCCGCCGTCATCTCGGTGACAATATAACCCGGCGCCACGGCGTTGACCGTGATATTTCGCGACGCCAGTTCGCGGGCCAGGGCCTTGGTCAGGCCAATCAGGCCGGCCTTGGCCGCGGCGTAGTTAGCCTGACCAGGATTTCCGGCAAAGCCGACCACCGAGGCGATATTGATGATACGCCCATAACGCTGCTTCATCATCTGTTTTGAAACCGCTTTGGCGCAGAGAAAGGCCCCCTTAAGATTGGTGTCAGCCACAGCATCCCAATCTTCTTCTTTCATCCGCGCCAAGAGACCGTCGCGGGTGATACCGGCATTATTGACAAGAATATCGATTGCCCCAGCTTCGGCAATCAGTTTTTTTATGGCTTCGCCGCTGGCGACGGCATCGGCGACATCGAAGGGCAAAAGCGCAGCCTGGCCGCCGGAAGCTGCAATTTCGTCCCGCACCGACTCCGCCGCCGCCAAGCCGGAAACGTAGTTGATATAAACCTTTGCCCCCATTTTGGCCAGACGCAGGCAGATGGCCCGGCCAATGCCGCGGCTGCCGCCTGTGACCAGCGCCGTTTTGCCTTGCAAAATCATTGGCCGCGCCTCTCGAAAATTTTTGCGATCAGTTTCGGAACAATTTCGTAGAGATCGCCAACCAAACCGTAATCGGCAACATCGAAGATCGGCGCGTGCGGGTCACGGTTGATGGCGACAATGGTTTCGGACGATTGCATCCCGGCTACATGCTGCAGAGCGCCGGAAATGCCGCAGGCGATGTACAGTTTCGGGGCCACCGTTTTACCGGTCTGGCCAACCTGGTGTGGATAGGCGATCCAGCCCGCATCGACCGCCGCCCGCGAGGCCGCCACCTTGCCGCCGACGGCCTCGGCCAAGCGCCGCAGCAGTTCGAAGCCCTTCGGGTCATCGAGACCGCGCCCGCCGGAAACAAGGATATCCGCCTCCTGAATGTTGACCTGATCGGCCTCGGCAACCACCGATTCGATGACCCGGCCACGCGAGGACAGAAGCGCCTCATCGATTTGGAAAGCGACGATTTCGCCCTGGCGTCCGTCATCCGGCGGCAATTCCCGCATTACCTTGGGCCGCACCGTGGCCATCTGCGGCCGGACGTCCGGGCAGACGATGGTAGCCATGATATTACCGCCGAAGGCAGGCCGGGTCTGCAACAGCGCCCGGTCTTCCACGCGGATGTCGAGGCCGGTGCAGTCGGCGGTCAGGCCAGCGCCAAGATGGGTGGCAACGGCGGGGATGAACGAGCGGCCAATGGCGGTGGCTCCAGCCAGCACAATTTCCGGCTGATAACGGCGGATGATAGCCGTCAGAGTGCGCGTGTAATTTTCTTCGGAAAAATGTTGAAGAGCAGGGTGGCCAGCGGCATAAACCAGATCGGCGCCGTGACGAATCAGGCTGCTGGCCGCCTCCTGAAACTCTGGGCCATCGGCGCCCAAGAGTGCCGCGCTCAACGGCACGGCCAAAGCGTCGGCCAGCTTGCGGCCCACCCCAAGCAATTCCAGCGCCACCGGGGCCAAACGGCCATGGCGAAACTCGGCAAAAACCATCACGCCCCGCCACGTCTCTTGCCCGCCTGGCCGCTCCTTTTCCAGGGCGTCGAGCCGCAACGACCCGGATGGACAGGCATCAACACAAGCGCCGCACAGAGTGCAGGCATCGCCAATCACCGGGCGATCATCGGCCATGGTAATGGCCGCAAACGGACAGGCATCGACGCAGTCGCCGCAACCCACACATGTTTCCTGGTCAACGAGTATCATCTTCGCCTGTTTAAGAAAAATAGCCTGACAAGCGCTCGGCAAGCTGGCCAATCTGCTGATCGAGATCACCGGCCAGCGTTACCCGGCCACCCCGGCCTGGCGGTGGAAAGACTTTGGCCACCTGAGTCGGAGAACCAGCCAAACCGCACAGGGTGGCGTCGGCACCAATATCAGCGGCGGCAAGCCGCGTGATAACCGCCGATTTCGCCCGCATCTTGCCCTTCAAGGACGGCACCCGTGGCTCGTTGATATCTTTCACCACGGTGACCAGAGCCGGTAATTTCAGCTCGACGACATCGTAGCCGTCATCCATCATCCGCTCCGCCGTTAGGCTTTCGCCATTGATGGTTCGTATTTTCTGGACACAAGTGGCAAAAGGCATATCAAGCCGCACCGCCAGGCCCGGGCCGACCTGGGCGGTATCGCCGTCAATCGCCTGCTTGCCGCAGAGGATTAAATCGGCGCCGCCGAGATGGTTTAGCGTCTGTGCCAGGGCGTAGGTGGTGGCGCAGGTATCGGCGCCGGCAAAGGCACGGTCGGAAACCAACACCGCCTTGTCAGCGCCCAAAGAAACGGCCAGGCGCAGCATTTCCTCGGCCTGCGGCGGCCCCATGGTAAGGGCTGTCACCTCGCCGCCGATGGTTTCCTTGATTCGCACCGCCTCTTCCAAAGCGTGCTCGTCGTAGGGATTCATGATCGACTGCACACCTTCGCGGGACAGGGTGTGGGTCACCGGGTCGAGGCGAATGTCCTTGGTGTCAGGCACCTGTTTGAGACAGACGAAAATCTTTATCATGCCCCGCCCTTGGCGTATTCCTTATTCAGTTCCTGGCCGATGACGTTGCGCTGAATCTGGTTGGTGCCTTCGTAGATTTGTAAAATCTTGGCGTCGCGCATCATCTTTTCCACCGGATATTCCATCATATAGCCGTAGCCGCCCAAGACCTGCACCGCGTCAGTCGTCACCTTCATGGCCATGTCGGTGGCAAAAACCTTGCTCATTGACGATACCTTTGACATGTCCTTCGGATGGGCGTCAATATGACGGGCGGCGCCGTAAATCAATGCGCGCGCCGCCTCAACGCCAATCGCCATGTCAGCCAGCATATGCTGGATGGCCTGAAAGGCGATGATCGGTTTATCGAACTGCACCCGCTGCTTGGCGTAGCTGGCGGCGACATCGAGCGCCCCTTGGGCCAAACCGACGCCGAGAGCGCCAATGCCGGGGCGGGAAGCGTCAAGGGTGCGCATGACCGTAATGAAGCCGGTGCCTTCGCGGCCAATCAGCCGATCTTTCGGGATGCGGCAGTTATTAAAAATAAGTTCCGTCGTCGAAGAGGCGCGGATACCCATCTTCTTTTCCTTCGGGCCACAGGAAAAACCTGGGTCGCCGGCTTCAACCACGAACATCGAGGCGCCACGCGGCCCTTTCGCCCGATCGGTAATCGCCACCACGGTATAGACATCGGCCTCGCCGCCGTTGGTAATCCACTGTTTCGTGCCGTTCAGCACCCACTCGTCGCCGTCCTTCACCGCCGTGGTGCGAATGCCGGAAGCGTCGGAACCGGCGTTTGCCTCAGTCAGGCCAAAGGCGGCGAAAGCTGATCCGGTGGCGATTCGCGACAGGTACTTTTGTTTCATCTCTTCCGAACCAGCGAACAGGATCGGATAAATGCCCAAGGAACTGGCGGCGAAGGCGGTACCAACGCCGATACAACCGCGCCCGAACTGCTCGAGCGCCACGCAAATATCCAGGCAACCGCCACCCAGCCCACCATACGCCTCCGGCACGGCAATGGCGAACAGGTCAGCCTGGGCCATGGCGTTCAGAATGTCGCGGGGAAACTCGTGCCTTTCATCCAATCCAGCCCGCTGGGGAATGATCCGCTCGTCGGTGATCTGGCGGGCGGTATCGGCAATCATCTGCTGCTGTTCGGTGAGAAAATAATCCATGACTCCTCCTCAGTCAGGCCTTCTTCAAACTCTGTTTATTCATCATCGGTATCGGCAAGCGGCACACCGGAAATTTCACGGCGTATCTGTTCATTGACGCCGCCCACCACCATTTTGTTGGCAACAAGGATGGCGTTTTGAATCGTTTCGGCATCGGATTTACCGTGACAGACCAAGGCAACGCCGTCAATACCCAGGATCGGCGCGCCGCCGTATTCAACATAATCGACCCGCTTTTTGAAGGCGCGAAAGGCTGGTTTGGCCAAAAGGTAGCCAAGCTTGGCCCAGAACGACTTGCGGATTTCGTCACCGAGCATCCGCATGGCGGCGGCGGCCAGTCCCTCGCTGACCTTCAGGCAGATATTGCCGACGAAACCGTCACAGACGACAACATCAACATCGCCTTGAAAGATATCGCGGCCCTCGACGTTGCCGATGAAATTCAGCGAACTGGCAGCCAAAAGTGGATAGGCGTCTTTGATCAGGGCGTTGCCCTTGCCCGCCTCTTCGCCGATACTGAGCAGGCCGATGCGTGGGTTTTCGCACTCGTGGATACTGGCAAAAGCCGCCGCCATGATGGCGAATTGCAGCAGATGCCGCGGGCGGCAATCGACATTGCCGCCAATATCCATCAGCACGACCGGCTTTTTTATCGTCGGGAAAAACGAGGCAAGACCAGGGCGGGACACCCCTTCGAGACGGCCCATTTTGCGCACCGCCGCCGCCAGCGTCGCCCCTGAATGTCCGGCGCTGACCACGGCGGCGGCTTCACCACGGGCCACCAAGTTGCAAGCAACGAGAATCGACGAATCCCTTTTCTTGCGAATGGCGTCAACCGCATTGTCATGCATCTCGACAACTTGCGAGGCGTGGGTCACGGATAGGCGCGAGCCTTCGCTCACGCCTTTGGCGCTGAGTACCGATCGCAGCATCGTCTCGTCGCCAACCAGTACGACCTCGACATCGGCGTCACGTATGGCCAAGAGCGCCCCGGAAACCAGTTCATCAGGGCCACGGTCTCCGCCCATGGCGTCCAGGGCAATCCGCACGGCAAACCTCTATTTCACATCAACATCGAGACTGAATACCGTCCGTCCCCGGTATTTGCCACAGCCGGCACAAAGACGATGCGGTTCTTTCGGTTCTCCACATTCGGGGCACAGCGTCAGGGATGGCGGCGTCAAAGCGTCATGGGCCCGGCGTTTGTGGGTACGGGAATAGGAATGCCTACGTTTTGGTAATGCCATTTTTCCTCCTTACCGGCCCTGGCCGGCATGAAAAGCCGCTTCATTGACAGCGGCAGGGTTCCTGATTCAAATCGGCGCCGCAGCCGGCGCACAAACCCCGGCAATCTTCAGCGCACAGCACCTTTTCCGGCAAAGCGAGCAACACCCTTTCCCGAAACACTTCGGCCAAATCGAGCGCCGACCCAGTGACCAGCCACTGGGCGGCGTTTTCATCATCGACTTCTGCGTCCGCCTCGCCGTCACTCGTTCCGGCAACGACTTGGTGGACAAATTCGTCGTCTACCGGCAACGGCACCGCCCGGCCACAGCGGTCACAGGACAAAGAGAGCGTCACACACAAGCGCCCGGCCAACGACCACGAGGTAGTATCCAAACGACGCAAGCGAGCGGTGGCGGCAACTCCGCCCGTTTTTACCGCCTCAGACGGAAACCAGCCGTCATCGGCCAAAGCGAATAATTTCTCCCGCCGCGTCAGGCTGGCAAGAACAACCTTCATCGACATCACCAGAACAGACGGACACAAAAAGGGTGAGACTGTACCCGAACAATGCTGAGTTTACCAGTAAAAAATATGATGGTGGCACTATCTGGCCGGTACCGTCTTCATAAAAATGCCAGCATCTCACGCCCTTATTTTTCATACAAACGCCGCTCCTTCAACCAAGCGGCGACGGTTAGCGGTAGCAGTGGGCTTTCTTCGCCGCGCCGTAGCGCCGCCCGCAGCGCCGACGATGAGACAGCGGGGACATTGCCGGGCAGAAAAAAAATATCTTTTTTACCAGGACGCCACCAGCGGTTGCCGTCGATTTGATAACCAAGCCGCCGCGCCATGCCGCTCAGATCGCCGCATCCTCGCCGCGCCGCCACGAGAAAATGGACCGTGGTCAGGATTTTCTCATAATCGTGCCAATTTGGCAAATCAAACAGGGAATCGGAACCGATGACAAAAAAAAGCTGACAGCCGGAGAGGCATCCTTTGGCCAAATGGCGCAAGGTTTCGATAGTATAGGACGGCGACGGCAACCGTTCTTCCGCCAGGCAAATACCCATCTTCTCCTCGCCGGCAAGCGCCAGCCTGACCATCTCGGCGCGGTCCTGAAAAGCGCTGATTTCCACACCCTCCTTATGCGGCGGCGCGAAGGCCGGCAGGAAATACAATTTGTCCAAGCGCTGCCCGGCGATGGCCAGCCGTGCCAGCCTGACATGCCCAAGATGGATGGGATCGAAGGTGCCACCAAAGAGGCCAATGCGCTGACTGGCGGATTCGCTGATTGGTTCGCCGAAAGGTTTGCCGAAAGGTTTGCCGAAAGGTTTCAAGCGCGGATATGGCCCTCGCCAAAGACAACAAATTTGCGGGTCGTCAGTTCTTCCAAGCCCATCGGTCCGTAGGCGTGCAGCTTGGTCGTACTGATGCCAATCTCGGCGCCGAGGCCGAACTGGCCGCCATCATTGAAGCGAGTCGAAGCGTTGACCATCACCGCCGAGGCGTCGATCTCACGGATAAATCGGTTAGCCAGGCTGTAATTTTCCGTGACGATTGTCTCCGTATGCTGCGAGCCGTAGCGTTCGATATAGGCCTTGGCTTCGTCAAAACCGGCAACCACTTTCACCACCAATTCCAGGGCGAGAAATTCCCGGCCCCAGTCGCCGTCCGCAGCCGGCAGGCAATCGGCGCTAAGGGTGCAGGCGCGCGGACAGCCCTTGACAACGACGCCAGCCTGACGCAGCTCCCGCACCACTTTCGGCAGAAACTCGGCGGCAACGGCTTCATCGACCAACAGACCCTCCAGGGCGTTGCAAACGCCGGGACGCTGGACTTTGGCATTCATGATGATGGGCATGGCCTTTTCCTGGTCGGCGTCTTTATCAACATAAATATGGCAGACACCCTTGTAGTGTTTGAGCACCGGGATGCGCGACCGCTCGCAAACGAAGCGGATCAGGCCCTCGCCGCCGCGGGGAATGACCAGGTCAATGTTTTCCTCCTGCGTCAAAAGCCTGCTGATCGCCTGGCGGTCGGTGGTCGGTACCACCTGGGCGGCGTCGGGACTGACCCCTTCCTGGCTCAGTGCGTCGCGGATAATCGCCGCCAGCGCCAGGTTGGAATGGATCGCCTCGGAGCCGCCGCGCAGGATCACGGCGTTGCCCGCCTTCAGGCAAAGAGCGGCGGCATCAATCGTCACGTTGGGGCGTGATTCATAAATCATGGCGATGACGCCCAACGGCACCCGCATCCGCCCGACCATCAGGCCGTTGGGCCGCACCCGCATGGCTTCAATGGCGCCAACTGGATCCGCCAGGGCGATGATTTCGTCGACGCCCCTGATCATCTGGGCAAACGCCGCCTCGGAAAGGGTTAAACGGTCGATCATCGCCGCCGCCATACCCTGGTCGCGGGCAGCGGCGACATCCTTGGCGTTTTCTTTCTGGATCGCCAATTTTTTCTCGGCCAGGAGCGCGGCGATGCGAGCCAACACGGCGTTTTTGGTCGCCGTCGGCAGGCTCAGGGTTTGGCGGCTGGCCGCACGCGCCGCACGCGCCAAGGCGTCAATTTCCACGGCAATATGATCTTCAGGGATAGACATGATTCACCTTGGGCAAAGAGTTGGTAAAAAATGAATGGGGGAAAGCCGCACCGCCACTTTAGTTCTTATTCATTTTTTACCGTTTTGCAAATGGCAAAAAAAATAGCGGCGAGTCGTGACAGTCATCGGTGAAAAGGGATGGCGGCGCTACCGCCATCTGCACCAGTCAGACATGCATGCGGATAAAGGCAGCGATGCCAGAAATTGATCAGAAAATGACGCCAGAATGTTTTCGCGGCAAGAGAGGGAAAGTGTTCCGAGGCACAGCCCGAAAGCACGACCCAAGGATATAGCCTAATGGCATGGCCGCAAATTGGCCTCAAAATATCACTCAAGAATGCCGCCAATATCTTTCGCCAGCACGCTTTCCGGCACCGGTCCTGGGTATTTTTTCACCACCTGGCCGGATTTGTTGACAAGAAAAGAGACCGGAATCATATAGACGCCGCCGAAATCCTCGGCGGTCGATATATCAGCCATCAACACCGGAAAGTTGATACCCGTTTGCCGCATCAGTTCGCGCACATCCTGGGCTCCATTCTGGTCAACCGCCAGACCAATCACAGAAAAACCTTTCGGCGCGAACTCCTTCTGTATCCTGACCAAAATCGGGATATCCTGCAAACAGGTTGGACACCAACTGGCGAAAAAAGTCACCAGCATGGCCTTGCCGGCAAAGGCATCGCTTTTCACCTCTTGGCCGCTGACGGCCTCCGGCAGCGTAAAGGCGGGCATTTGCACGGCAGCTTGGGCAACGAAAGAATCTTCATCCGTGAAAACAGACGATAAAAACAGGCCGACAACAACAAGGAACAAAAATATTTTTTTCATTGCCATGCCTCTCTTGGCGTTTGCATATGATTGGCTTTATAGTATAAGGATTGGTTCACGCTGGCGATTTTACAATATCCTTTTGCTCCTGAAAGTCAATAACGGGAGCTTTCCACCATCTTTCATTTCATTTTGCTCTATGCGCCCTTCACTCTTCTCACTTGCCGCCGCCCTTTTCCTCCTGATGACACTGTTTGTGCCCGCCCAAGCGGAAATCGTTGACCGCATTGTCGCCGTCGTCAATAGCGATGTCATCACCGAATCCGAACTGAACGCCGAGGCCCAAGACGCCTACACCCATATTGACGCCACCCTGCCGCCGGAACAGCGGCAGATGATGCGGCAACAGGTCAAGGGCGATGTCCTCGATTCCTTGATCGATAAATTCCTTATCGCCCAAGAGGCCAAAAAGCTGAAACTCAAGGTAACGGAAGAGGAAATCGACGACGCCATGCGGCAGGTGCTGCAACGCAACCAGATCACCAAGGAACAGTTATTGGCCGGTCTCGCCGAATCTGGCGTCAATGAAAATATCTACCGCAACACCCTGCGCAGCCAGTTGTTACAGAACAAAGTCATCTCTCAGGAACTGCACAACCGGGTGGTGATCACCGATAAGATGGCGCGCGAGGAGTATGAGCGGCGCCGGGGCGGCGAGGCAAGCGTAGAGAAAAAAAGCGGTGACAGGCTAATCTACACGCTGCAACAAATTGGCTGCCGCTGGAACGACATTGAGGGCAAAGCCCTGCCACCGAAGGCGCTGGCCAAAAACAAGGAAAAAGCGCGGGAACGCATCGAAAAAATTTATCAAATGGTCAAAAGAGGCGGCGATTTCGCCAGCTTGGCCGCCCAGCATTCCGACCTGCCGTCCGCCACTGACCATGGCAATCTCGGCGCCCTGCCCGCCGACGAATTGGGCACGGATATGCTGGCAATAATCAAGGGCTTGCATGATGGGGAAATTAGCGGCATTATCGAAACGCCGGATGCTTTCCAGTTCTTGAAACTGGTAAAGACCGAACGCGAGGATAGCAAAACGACCGAAAAGAGTGCCGCTGCCAACTCCACCGACGATTTCGCCCAAGTTAAAAACCAAATCATGAATGAGATGTACAATATGGAAACAAAGAGGGCGTTTTCTGACTGGGCAAAAGAACTGCGGGAAAATGCCTATATCCGCAAAATGTAGCGTTATGATCGACAGCGACGACAGCCCGTCCCAGCGTCTGGGGGAATATCTGCGGCAGCGGCGGCAAGAAGCCGCTCTGACGGTGGCTGAGCTTTGCCACAAGACTCGTATTGCCCCAGCGATGCTGCGGGCAATGGAAAGTGGCGACTACCGGGCGCTGCCAGCCCATGCCTTCGCCCGTGGTTTTTACGCTATTTACGCCAAGGCGCTGGGGCTGAACGATGAGCGGATCGTCAATTGGTATGGTCAGGAACGGCAAGAGGCCGGAGACGTCGCCGATGGATATACCGGCGGCTCGGCGATCTACGAGGCGGTGAAAACCCACCGCATGGCCAGCGCCGGGCCGCCGCGACCGCTTGTCACCCTGCTCATTCTAATCGCCTTCCTGCTCGTGATGATTGCCGTCTTCTGCTGGCATTTTGAGGTCAACCCGGTGACAGTCATCCGCGAAAAAATCCACCTGGTGCAGGAGCGTTCCCTGAGCCACCCGCAGTATTTCCGCATCCCCAATACCAGCAAGGTCATCCACCGCGCCAACGAAAAGAAGAAGGCGCCGCTCGTTACCCTGAACGAAGCAGGCTGATCTCCATGCAAAAATTCTCCTGTCAGGCAATCGTCCTTGGCCTGCGGGATTACAGCGAAGCCGATCTCATCGTCTCCCTGTTCAGTCCGGGCGCGGGCAAAGTCCAGGTTATGGCCAAAGGCGCCCGCAAAAGCAAGCGCCGCTTTGTCAACAAGCTGGAGGTATTCACACTGCTGAATGCCGTCCTTCGCCCATCCCGCGCCGGCCTACCACTCTTGGAAGAGGCAGAACTTGTCGACAGTTTTCTCGGACTGCGACACAATGTCGCCCTCTACGCCGCCGCCACTCTGACCCGGGAATCTCTCCTCGCCGCCACCCAGGAAGGCAACGGCGATCCAGAGATGTTCTCGTTAAGCCTGTGGGCTCTGAAAAGCCTGGAGCAAATCCAGGTCCAGAACTTGCCAGACTGCTCTCCGGCCGGTTTCGGCCAAAGCTTGTTGTCCTGCCGGGCCGTGACCGCGCAATTTCTCATCCGCTACTACG
>JAIRRG010000108.1 GCA_031256095.1 Desulfobulbaceae bacterium | reverse complement strand
CTGTGTACCCGGTTTTACTCTTTCCGCCAAGGGGGAGAAAGAAGGGGAAGGCCAGATATTTGTAGACAAACGGCATCTGCGAACATTTCCATAAAATCATCCTGCATGAATTTTACTTGGTTGCTTTCCAGCGCAAACTGTATCACTCTTTGCAAGAACTACAAACCGATCTGGATGCCTGGATAAGTCATTACAACACGGAACGACCCTATCAAGGCAAAATGTGCCGTGGTAGAACCCCATGCAGACCTTCTTGACGGAAACAATTCTGGAAGGAAAAGGCCGGACAGCGTAACAAATTGGACAGAAGAACCGTCAAAACGGTGAACACTGTCAGATCGAGTCCAAACTCCCACACCTAAGGTTGGCTTTCATGAAAAAAATCATGCTGTTGAGTGTCAGCGCCGGCGCCGGACATGTACGCGCGGCCCAGGCGCTGCAAGCCTGCGCCCAGATGCATCCGGCCGGCGTTTCGGCCACGCACCTGGATGTGATGGACTTTGTTCCGGTTACATTCCGCACCCTCTATACCGACTTCTACATCAAGCTGGTCAGCCATCATCCGGCTGTCTGGAGCTACCTGTATCAAAAAACCAACGAGGCATCGCCACGGTCAGTGAACCAGCGTATCCGCCGCGCGGTCGAACGCCTGAACTGCCGCCCACTGCTTGCCGAAATTCGGCGTCAACAAGCGGATGCGATTATCTGTACGCATTTTTTGCCCGCCGAATTGTTGTCGCGTGAACTGCGCATGAACCGCATACAGGTTCCGGTATGGGTGCAGGTTACCGATTTCGATCTGCACAGCATGTGGATTGTGCCGGGTATGCAGGGCTATTTCGCGGCGAATGATGAAATCGCGTGGCGCATGTGCGACCGGGGCTTATCCGCGGATATTGTCCATATCAGTGGTATTCCAGTGATGCCGGCATTTGGCGGGCCGCATGATCGCGCGACATGCGCGGTCAAATCAGGCCTCGACCCGAGCAAGACGACATTTTTGATGATGTCGGGCGGCGCGGGGCTTGGCGATCTCGACGTGCTGGCCGAACGTTTGCTCGCCATCGACGGCGCCGATTTTCAGCTGATTGCGCTGGCCGGAAGGAACCAGGCGATGCTCGATGCGCTGCAAAGGCTCGCGCCGGCGCATCCGGGACGACTCTTCCCGCAAGGATTCACCGATCATGTTGAACGGTTGATGGCATGCAGCGATCTAGTGATTACCAAACCGGGCGGCCTGACCACATCCGAATGTCTGGCGATGGGGCTACCCATGATTGTCATCTCGCCCATCCCCGGCCAAGAAGAACGGAACGCCGACTTCCTGCTCGAACAGGGCGCCGCCCTGAAAGCAATCGATACCCCGGCGCTCGAATTCCGCATCCGCAGCCTGTTGCGGCAACCGAAAAAACTCGACGCCATGCGCCAACAAAGCGCCTCGCTTGGACGGCCGCACGCCGCGCAATTCGTGCTTGATCGCGTGCTTGCGCAACTCTACCCAACCAAAGCGCGGGCATGAAACATGCATCGTGGCTGCCCTGCCGACAAACAGTGATGCTGATTGGCTGGGTTCTGCTGTTGGGTTTCTTTTTCGCCAATGTCGAAATCCAGATCGAAGGCAGTACCGGATGGGCGGCCAGCCTGCCGACCTGGCGTATCGAAAAACACTGGTTGCTCGATATATTCTGGGGCAGCCGGCCGATGACCGGTTACCATGCCTGGCTCTTTCCGTGCGTTGCCCTGTTTTTCCATCTCCCTGCCATCTTTTTCGCCAGATGGTCGTGGCGCATTGAGGCGCGAGTTATCGCCTGCATCATGACCTTTTGGCTGTGCGAGGATTTTCTGTGGTTCGTCTTGAATCCGGCCTACGGCCTTGCCCGTTTCAATCCGGCCAGCATACCATGGCACCGGCACTGGATCGCCTTTGTGCCGACCGATTACTGGACAATGAGCGCGGTGGCATGCGTGTTGTTCATCGTCTCGCGTCGATCACGGTGGTCCTGACGTTGAAACAAAACCGTCCCCTGCCGGTGTTGATCGTTCTGGCCGTCGCCTTCCTTGGCGGCGCGTTGCAGCAGCTTGAGCTGCTCGTCATCAATAGCCTGATCGGCCCTGGGCAAGGTATCACCAAGGAGAAAGATGGTTTAGGAAGAGCTTGCCCCTGCTATTTTCCCTCCGGCGCGCCCGTGATCACCGGGAAGTCGCGCACCAGGCCCAATTCCTGCGGCGTCGGCACATGAATTTGCGGCCAGTCAAAAGGCTTATCAACTTTTTTCAAGTTGGATTTGGCGTTGCCGACCCAGGGATTGCCTTCGGGAAAGGTCAGGTTATAAGCCTCGATGTCGCCCAGCACGGCATTTTCCAGAGTAATTTGCGGATAAATTTTGACATTCTCCCAGCGACCGCCGCCTTTCATGCGCAAATCCCACCATTTACCGCCGCGGATGACAACGTCCTTCAAATCAATGTCCACAGGAACCTCTGACATAGAAAAATTAACAAGTTCCGCGTTGATGATGGTCGTTTTGCCTCGAAATAGATAGACGCCGAATGGTCCCGATGGATTCAGTATATACGCTTGCGTCGAATCTTTTCCATCAAGAGCCACATAGTTTCGATCTGTCGGGTCTGATGTTGTTGGTGTCTTAGAATTAACAAAGTATAATTTGGTGTTTTTTGTTCCGTCTGTTGAAGCATTTATTACACAATTTTTTACGACAACAACTTCGTCGGCACCAAAAGTTGAAGCCCTCATATCGCAATTTTCAATATATACGAATTTCCCACCCCTAAGACCTGATCGAAAAAACGTGCTGTTGGTCGCGTAAATGGATGAGCCATCTCCGGCGTTGATAAAGTCGATATCCT
>JAIRRG010000180.1 GCA_031256095.1 Desulfobulbaceae bacterium | reverse complement strand
GAGCGTCTGGAAACCTCCCTGGTGCTGCTGAAAAAGGAATTGGAAATCACGCGGCTGAAATCGCAGATCTCTAAACGTATCGAGGAGCGGCTGTCGAAGCAACAGCGGGAATTTTTCCTCAAGCAGCAGTTGCAGGAAATCAAGCAGGAATTGGGCATCGCCAAAGACGATACCCAGGCCGAGCTGGAAAAGTACGAAGAACGGTTGAAAAAATTGGTGCTCCCCGACGAGGCCATGGATCGCGTCAAAGAGGAGATGGAAAAGCTCAAGCTTTTAGGCCCGTCGTCGCCTGAATTCGCCGTCGCCCGCACCTACCTCGACTGGCTGACCATCCTGCCTTGGGGCGTCTACAGCAAAGAGAGCTATGACCTTGACAAGGCACGGAAAATCCTCGAACGCGACCACTGGGGCCTGGATGATGTCAAGGAGCGGATTTTGGAACTCATTTCCGTTGGCATCGTCAAAGGCGATTTGTCCGGCTCAATTATTCTTCTGGTTGGCCCGCCGGGCGTTGGCAAGACCTCGATTGGCCAGTCGATAGCCAAAAGCCTGGGCCGGAAATTTTATCGTTTTTCCTTGGGCGGGATGCGCGATGAGGCGGAAATAAAGGGGCACCGCCGCACCTATATCGGCGCCATGCCCGGCAAATTTATTCAGGCGATCAAGACCTGCAAAACCGCCAACCCGGTGATCATGCTTGACGAAATCGACAAGATTGGCGCCAGCTTTCAAGGCGACCCGGCCTCCGCCCTGCTCGAAGTGCTTGACCCGGAGCAGAACCGCGATTTTCTCGACCATTATCTCGATGTCCGCTTCGATCTCGGGAAAGTCTTGTTTGTCGTCACCGCCAACCAGTTGGATACCATTCCAGGGCCGCTGCTCGACCGCATGGAAGTCATTCAGTTACCTGGCTATATCCTGCAGGAAAAAGTCGAGATTGCCCGGCGGCATCTCCTGCCCAAGCAATTGAAAATGCACGGCCTTTCCAGCAAACAGGTGCGTCTCGGCAAGGCGGTACTGGCGGCCATTGTCGATGGCTGGGCCAGGGAGGCAGGCGTCCGTGGGCTGGAAAATTGCCTGAAAAAAATTATTCGCAAATCGGCACGCCGGATTGTCGAAAATCCCGGCCAGGAGGTGCGTATCGGCGAGGATGAGCTGACCGATCTTTTGGGCAAGCAGGTCTTTTCCGAGGGCAAGGCCTATAAAAAACCCCGCGTTGGCGTTGTCCGTGGCCTGGCCTACACGGCAATGGGCGGCACCACCCTCTATATCGAGGCAATTCCGGTGCCGACCGGCAAGGCTGGTTATAAACAGACGGGTCAGTTGGGGCAGGTAATGGTGGAATCGTCGGAGATCGCCTATACCTATGTCCGCTCTTTTTTAAGCAAAGATGAAAAGGCCACGGAATTTTTCGCCAACAATTTGATTCATTTGCACGTTCCGGCTGGGGCGACGCCGAAGGATGGGCCATCAGCGGGCATCACCATGGCCTGCGCCCTCTATTCTTTGGCCAAAGGGAAAACCGTCATCCCCGGCCTGGCTATGACTGGCGAACTGACCCTAAGCGGTCTGGTCATGCCGATTGGCGGCGTCAAGGAAAAAATCCTGGCCGCCAAACGCTCGGATGTGAAAACCGTGTTGCTGCCCAAGGAAAATCAAGGGGATTTTGACCTGTTGCCAGCGCATGTCCGCGATGGAATCACGCCGCATTTCGTCGGCAATTTCCATGAGGTGTTGAAAATATGCTTCCGATGAAATCCTTTCTGGCGACTGGTAGAATACCTGTCCCCACTTTCTTTCCAGAGAAGTTGTATCCATCGTTTGTCGGGAAAGTCACCGGCAGCGGCAGACCTGGCAGTGTTGATACGGTATTCATCTGATGGTTGACAACACAAAGGGATGGTCGCCGCCCTACGGCTGGGAACAAGAAGCTTGGCAGTTCGGTAGAATAGATTGAGCCTGCGCAAGCCATCAAGTCTCCTTTGGTTTTTGCCAACGGCGCCAGGCGCGCCATCCTAACCGGCTGGACAGGCACAATGACCAGCCAATGGCGGCATACAAGGTGCCGATATAGGGCCCCGGCTGCGTTACGCCACGCAAAACAATCCCCGCCGTCATCATGAGGAGTACCAGCAACCAGGTTTTCCAGGAATAGACGGCGCCGAGGCAAGTATCATCCTGAAAACGGATAATGCGATCCAGGGAGCGCTGGGCAACTTTGTCGAGAATGAACAGCGATTTCAAAGTGCCAAGGAACATGGCGGCGACAAACAACAATCTGCCCCGCCCCGGTTCGAGCCAACCCCAGCCGCGCAGCATGAGCCAGCCGCCGATGACGGTCCACAGAAAGGGGGCGGCAAAGAGATGAACTGAACGCGGGACGCCGGGCTTTGCCAAAAATGCCATTACTCCTTTCTCCGAGAATTATTCTTGCCTTAAAAGCAAGATAAACCCATCTCCGGCAAGGGCGGGTTTATTAGCGATGCAGCAGTGTGGTTCAATCAGATTTCGCTAACAGTGATGGCACCCTTTCCCGGCATACCTCGATACGGGTATTGGCAACCAGACACGCATCAGCATGTACACGCTCAACCTTGCCACAGCACATCTGTAAAACTGGCGCGGGACAGCGCTTACGCGCTCTTTGCCACGAGAATATTTGCTTCATTGACAACAATTTTCCATATGATACCACCCTGGAAATAACCATGCTCATTCCTTATTCCCAAGGGAGAATCAGATTAGTAGGGTGGATTACGCCAAGGCTTACCAATCTCATAGGACTGCCATTCCCCGATATTGGACAAACTTGACCTGCCATTGTAAGCGGCGAAGCAACAATATTTCTGTAAAATTATTCATGGAGTGCATTGGGTCTATCCATTCGGAGATAGTCCATCTACATATCTTAATGCAACCACTAGCTGAAAGCCGGGGGTTTTAACCTTAAAAACGGACGAATAAAAAAAAGGGGTTATGGCTCGAAATAAGCCATAACCCCTTGATATTACTGGTGCCGGGACCAGGAATTGAACCAGGGACACACGGATTTTCAGTCCGTTGCTCTACCAACTGAGCTATCCCGGCAAAGATGCGGCGAGCTTTTACCTGAAAACGCCGCCGCTGTCAATCTTATTCCCACTCACTTCTGGTCATCGCCGGGATCGCGCCCAGAAAGCTCATCCAAATCCAGTTCAAGATCCAGGTCGGAGTCAATATTTACTGGCGCGGCCTGTCTTTTTGGTGAATCGGTTGCCGCTTCCTCGTCCTCGAAGTCCCTATCTTCTTCCATATCCCGCAAATTGAAACCAAGATCAAGATCGAAATCATCCTTGCCCACGGTCAATTTCGCTGCCCGACCAGGCGGCGCCAGATCGGAAATGTCGGCCAGAGCAGGTGGTATTTCCATGGTTTTCTGAACCGGGACGGAGCGGGCTGGTTGTTCGTCATTGGCCATGAAGGCCACTGGTTCTTTTTCCAGCGGCCAAGTCGGAGAAATATCCTCGCCGCTGGAAGGTTCCGAAGCCGGTTGCTGTGAGGTGGCCCGAACACTTGCCGCGCCGATGCTGGCCAGCGCGCCTGCCGCCGTGGTGGCGGTTGCTGGAGTGGCCAGAAGTCTGTTCGCCGTCAGCGGTTTTGCTGGCGCCAAATCGGTCGCTTTTATGGCGTCAAAATCCGGTCCTTGGATTACGACTTTCTGGGTCACATTG
>JAIRRG010000176.1 GCA_031256095.1 Desulfobulbaceae bacterium | reverse complement strand
ACGAAGACAAGATTGTTGTAGTCAACGCCGTGGGTGAAGAAGCCGTCGATGCGAAGCTCTCTGCCGTCATCAAACTGGATGATCAGGTCGTTGCCTGTCCGTTCATAATTCTTTACATGCGCCTCGTGGACGGCAATCAGGAAGTTGGTCGGTTGGCCTGACGCCCGGACAGTCGTCATGGTGGGATTAATCGGAACGTCGACATGGTTGGCTAAAATCGCTGATGAAGTCATAGTTATCTCTCTTTTTGTGTTTTGTTTGGGGTGATGACTAGTTAAGCGGCATGGAAAAGTAAGCACACCTACCGTTTGACAGTTTCCGAGGCCAAGATCAGGCAAATTGGACAGCTATTTGCCGTTGGTTGGGATGCCTGCAAAATTGCGCAGAGATCCGGTCTTAACCCCGATGGAATCAACGGTTATCCGTCTGTATTCAGGGGAAGAATCGCTTGGCACCGTCCGCCGGTCAGCGGCGAGATTGAGGTCGATGAAAGCTGGTTCGGAGAGGGACGCGTTAAAGGCGGCAGAGACAGGCACCATTGTGGCGAACCTATCGCTTCCGACCTTTTAAAGGATAATTGGCCGTACATATACGGAGACTGTGCCTGACTACTCAAAATACCCTCCAATAGATAAATGAATAACAGGATATGTGTCGAGCTTGAACGCCAACGAAGCTGCGACAACTTTGTAAACCTGGACTATCAGAAGCACTCGCGTGCTTGAACATGAAAGCAACAAGTTCGACAAATAAAATAATATTGATAGTTATTCTTATTTATAAGATATAATAAAACCCCTTACGATTAGGTCAAGGAGTTTTATTAGAAGCACTTATCTATCGTACAAAACTCTTATATTCGTAAAACCGATTACGATGAATCAGAATATATGAATAAATATTTTATTATATAGCATAAAACTATGAATATTCCTTATTAAACAGTGAATATTCTAGTTATTGTTATAAAAAAATTAAAAATAATAGTAATAATAATTATTATTTATTTTTAGTATAAAACATCTTGCAAAGGAGTCAAAGGGTTTTATTAAAGGGCATATATTTATAAGAGAAAATTTTTTATTATAATGACTTCGCGTAAACAAGTCAATATTATTTTCAAAACAACCTATTTATAGTATCGGTAAAATCTGTCTAACACTTATTACTTGTCAGCGGCAACGCCTGCCCCGGCGCCAATAGTAGAGTAGAGTGATGTTGCTTTGCTCCTCAATCTGGAACGGTATAAGCGCTGACAATGTCAGCACAGGCGGCGGCCTTGCCCGCAATACTTGTGGTGATGGCCGTTACGGCCTGCTAGCCGGAGCATTGTCAAATGGCGGTCGAGTCGGGCAGGCCATGGGACAAGCTCAAGCCAGCCGCCGAGCGAACGGAGCCCGACCAAACAATTGAGTTCCGTGGACAAATGTGGACAAAACAGAAAAGGGGTTAATGGCTCAAAATAAGCCATAACCCCTTGATTTTACTGGCGCGCCCGGCAGGACTTGAACCTGCGACCCACGGCTTAGAAGGCCGTTGCTCTATCCAACTGAGCCACGGGCGCGTGTATGGTACGCGTCGGAAAGGTAATTTGTTAGTATACACATGCCGCCGCGGAAAAAGCAACCAAGCGGTATATGTGGAACATGGTGCGGCAATGCTCTACCCATCGGCTCGGAGAGCGGCGCGCCGCCAGACGAATCCTGGCTGCCCATTTTCCATTCAGGCTTCCTCGTCTTTCTGGCAGGCGTGGGAAAGATACCAGAAATCGATCAGTGCCTGGCGACAGGCCGGGTCCTTGACGGCAGCGGCAAGCTTGGTAAAGGTGGACAGCGCCGCCGGATCAGGCGGCAAAAAACGCACCGTCGCGGTTTCCTCTTTCAAGGCAGCGGTTTGTTTATCCGGCAGGCGCAAGCGTATTTCCTTAATCTGAGCGTGGTGAAGGCGGGCATTGAGCGCCGCCAGCATGTCGGCACGGCGGTACTGAAGCTGCTGCATCCAAGCCAAGTTTTTCACCTCGATCCAGAGAACGCCAGCGGTAATCTTGTCAGGATGGCTGTGGGCAACAACTTCCGTATCCATGATCTCCGGCCATCGCCGCAAAAGGGAATACACCTCAACCTGAGCCTGCCAGCCGCGATCCCGGCATAAGCCAGGTAAAATCGCGGCGATACGGGCGCCAACCGCCTTATTTCCAGCCATCATTATTTTCTCTCATGTTGCATAACGCCTAGGCCGGCCGCATTTTTCCTTTGATAAAAGCATCACCGGGCAAGCGGCCACGGATGTCATGGGCAGTGCAACAGGGCAACGCTTTTTTCATTTTCATTTCTTGGATGGCTCGGTATAGTCGCCCTCTCTGGCCGGGCGCGCGCATCGTTGATTCTAGCAGCACTTCTCCAAAAAAGACAAATTTTATCGCAGCTCATGAAAGGCATCATCCTTGCCGGTGGTTCCGGCACCAGGCTTTATCCCTTAACTCGGGCGATCAGTAAACAAATGCTGCCGGTTTATGATAAACCGATGGTGTATTATCCACTGTCGGTACTGATGCTGGCCGGCATTCGCGACATTCTGATCATCTCGACCCCGACGGATTTACAGGATTTTCACGATTTGTTCGCGGACGGATCACAGTTAGGGTTGAACATTTCCTACGCCGTGCAGCCACGCCCGGAGGGCCTGGCTCAGGCATTCATCATTGGCGAATCATTCATCAGCGGCGACACGGCGGCGCTGATTTTGGGCGACAACATTTTTTTCGGTCCCGGTTTTTCGGCCCTGTTGCGCCAAAGCGCCACCTTACAAAAAGGCGCTCTGATCTTCGGCTATCTGGTACGTGACCCGGAGCGTTACGGTGTCGTCGAATTCGACGAGGCGATGCGGGTGCTTAGCATCGAGGAGAAACCGGCGCGGCCGAAATCGCGCTACGCCGTGCCAGGTTTGTATTTTTATGACGACCGCGTGGTGGAGATTGCCAAACAGGTAAAACCATCGGCCCGAGGCGAGCTGGAAATTACCGATGTCAACAATTTCTATTTGCGTGAAAAGCAACTGAAGGTGCATCCGCTGGGGCGCGGCTTCTGCTGGCTCGACACCGGCACCCACGAATCGCTGCAACAGGCGGCCAGTTATGTTCAGACCGTGCAGGAGCGGCAGGGTCTGAAAATTGCCAGCATCGAGGAAATCGCCTTCCAGCAGGGCTATATCAGCCGCGAGCAACTGCTGCGCCTGGCCGGCGACATGCTGAAAAACCAATACGGTCAGTATCTTCTTGAAATAGCCGGAGAAAAGGCATGAAAATTCTGATTGTCGGCTCAAACGGCCAGCTTGGCACCGACTGTCGCGGCATCCTCGCTCAAGAACACGAGGTCTGTGGCCTCGACATTCCCGCCATCGATATCGGTGATGAAAGGAGCGTTGCCGCTTGCATCGCCGCCGAAAAACCACAGGTGATTGTCAACTGCGCCGCCTACACCGCCGTTGACGCCTGCGAGGATCATGTTGAGGAATGCTGGCGGGCCAACGCCTTGGGGCCAAAGCATCTGGCCATGGCCGCCCGCGAGCGCGGTTGCCGCCTGATTCATGTTTCCACCGACTACGTCTTTGACGGCCAACGCCAGCCGCCCGCTTCCTATGACGAGGCGGATCCGGTCAAGCCGCTGTCGCAGTACGGCAAATCCAAGCTGGCCGGCGAACAGGCGGTGCGGGAAATTTGCGACAATCATGTGATTCTGCGTACCGCCTGGCTCTATTCGGCCTTCGGTAAAAATTTTCTCAAGACCATGCTGCATCTGGCCTTGGCCGCGCCGGAAGCCGAGCGCAAGGTGGTCAACGACCAGTACGGCTCCTTAACCTGGTCGTACACCCTGGCCCAGCAAATCAGGAAACTGCTTGACTCGGGCCTGACCGGCGTCTTCCATGCCACCGCAGAGGGTCACTCCACCTGGTATGAAGGCGCCTGTTTTTTTCTGGAAACGATGGGCGTGCCACACCGCCTGCGGCCTTGCGCCACCAGCGAATATCCAACCAAGGCCCATCGCCCAGCCAATTCCATCCTCGAAAATCGCCGCCTGCACGAGGCGAATATATCGGCCTTCGTCAGTTGGCAGGAGGACATCGTAACCTTTGTCGATATGTACCGCGACCATCTGCTGAACGAGGCAAAGGGACTGATCGCCGCCCCATAAAACGTCAGCCTGTTCACCGCCTCATGGCGCCGCCAAGCTGACCAAATCAATCAGGCCGGCCGCGCCCAGCAGTTTGCCGCGAATCGCCAAAACGCCACGGACGCCAGGGATAGCAAGAGTTTGTTGCAAGGCGGCGGCGATGCCGCAGTCGCGCCCATGTTCCGGGCCAATCATATTGCCGAGCCGGGTAGCCGCCGCGTCGGCCAAAACGGCGCTATCGGCCAAAACCGTCGCCGCGTCGGCGGAGCCAAAACTCAATGAATGACCAATGGTGGCCGACGAGGTGCACAAGCCAGCGGGCATGGCGGCGACGGCGAGCTTGACGCCAACGCGGCCACTGTGCAGCGAATCGGCGGCGAAAATTTCTACCACCGTTTCCTGGCGCCGGGCCAAAAAAACATCGCCGCCGTTTTCGATCACCACTTCCCTTTTGCCAGCGGCTAACAGGTCGCGACCGACATATTCGGCCACCGCCCCAGCCACCGCCGCCATCGGCCCGACCTCAGCCAAAGAGGCAGCCGCCAGCATATCACGGATGAGCGGCGGCGCCAGTTTGTCATCTTCGAGTGGAACAAGACTGGTCAAAAACTCAGGCCGCCGCTGGATATATCGCTCTAATTGCTGGCGATAAAAGAGCAGCCGCTCGCGAGCCAGATTTTCACCTTGCCCGGCGTCGGCGTCGGTGAGGATATACAGGTCGCTTTCCTCAACCCGAACCGAGCAGGCGGCCAAACCCGACGCCAGGTTCCGGCGGCGATAGTCACGCTGACGATAGGATAGCGGAGACGGCATCAGAGGCAATCAGTGGCTGGCATCCGGTTTTTGGGCCGAGGGCAATCCTCCAGCCGCCGCCGGTTCTGTCCCTAGCGAAGAAGGAGCGCTTGGCGGAGCTGCCGACGGCGACTCGCCGGTGGGTTTCGCCCCATCGAGATAGTGCTTCATCGTCTCGATGGAAATGGCCGGGACCTTGCGCATGAAGGCGTCACGGGTCTTTGGGTCGCTGATGAATGCCCGGCAGAAATTGGTGGTGTGGTCAAGCGTCGGGCAGGTGACACAATCACGGGTCAGGTTGTTGCTGGCGGGCAGCGTCGCCCCCAAAAGCATGTGGATGATGACAATCAGCAGCGCCGCTTTGAGAAAACCCAGCACCGCCCCGGCCAGCCGGTCAAAAGCGCCGGCCACCGTCACCCGAACCAGCTTCATGAACAATTTGCCGACCAGCGCCACCACAAGCCAGGCCAAGGCAAAGGCGACAATCCAGGCAAGAAAGGCGATGACCTTGGCATCATCGGTCAGCGGGCGAATCCATGGCGCAATTTCGCCGGAAAAACGGCCAGCGGCGAGAAATCCCACATACAGGGCCAAAAGGCCGATGATCTGGCCAATAAAACCCTGCCACAGCCCACGGATGATGAACAGGGCGAAAATTACCAGAACGCAGTAATCATAGATGGTAAACTGAGCGGTCAGTTGCATAGGTGTCACGGCTCCATATATGGTATAGGTGTTGTGATTCGCCTTTCTTCTACGTCATGATGGGGGCTTCTTGCAAGCAAATTTTCCGACAGCGGCTTGGCCGGGTATGTTGCCACCGCCTTCTTTTGAGGTGCTCTGGGCCGCGGTTTTCCCCGGCGCCTCCTGCCAGATGAGCCTGCTGCCGCTGGCCGAAGATGAGCCGCCACTTGCCCCCATCGGCTTTTTAAGGCCGGACGAGTTGCGTCAGTGGCAATCCTTTGCCAGCGACAAACGCAAACGGGAATGGCTCGGCGGACGCCTCTGCGCCTACGGCTGCGCCCGGCGGCTGGCAAGGCTATGGCAAGACGAAAAGCCGGCTATGAACGACTTTCAAGTCAGGGATTGGTGGCTGGCCAACGCCGAGGATGGCCGTCCTTGCTGGCAAGGGAATATCCCAGAAGCTTTATGGAAAACACATATTTCAATAAGCCATGGCGGCGGTTATGCCCTGGCCGTCATGGCCCGGCTACCGGTCGGCGTTGATGTCCAGCCCTGCCAGGCCAAGGTGGAACGGGTGGCGGCGCAATTCGCCAATCGACAAGAAGAAAATATACTGACCCGGCTCGCGCCCGCTGAGGACCGCCCGACGCGGCTGACTCTGTTGTGGTCGGCGAAAGAGAGTGTGCGCAAGGCGACCGATGACCTGCCCCCGTTTCTTGCCATGCGTCTGATCCATGGAAAGCGGGAAAAGGATGGCTGGCGCTTGACGCTGACCTGGCAAGAAGGGGAACGCGAAACCACCGTGGCCGCCACCCTGCATGATGGCCACGCCTTCGCCTTTTGTTTACTGGAGGAGTAGATGCCCGAACTGCCAGAAGTCGAAACAATTTGTCAGGGACTGGCGCCCTTGATCATCGGAAAAACCATCGCCGCCATCAAAAGCAGCGGCAAAAGCCTGCGCCAGCCCGTACCGCTGGCCGAGATGACAGCCGCTCTTCCCGGCCAGACGATCAAGGGCATCCGCCGCCGGGCCAAATATCTGCTCATTGAGTGCGGCGGCCTGCTGATCATCCACCTCGGCATGACCGGCAATCTCGGCCTTTTCCCGGCCAAGATGCCACCGGAAAAGCATTGCCACGTCCGTTTCCACTTCAACAGCGGCGACGAACTGCGCTACCGCGATAGCCGCCGCTTTGGCCGCATCGTCTTCTTCCCCGCGCCCTTTGCCGAGGCCGAACGGCAATTTTTCGCCACCACCGGCCCGGAGCCTTTTGCCTGCGACGCCGCCTGGCTGGCGGCAAAAACCAGCGGTATGCAAGCGCCGGTCAAAGCGGCGCTGTTGAACGGGACATTGATCGCCGGGATCGGCAATATCTACGCCAGCGAAAGCCTGTTTCGCGCCAGGATCGGCCCACAGCGGGCGACGGCCAGCCTGACGATGGCCGAATGGCAACGGCTGCTTGCCGCCATCCAGGAGGTTTTGCGCGAGGCCATTATCTGCGGCGGTTCCACCATCAGCGACTATGTTAACGCCCAGCAAAAATCTGGCTGTTTTCAGATGAATTTCATGGTCTATGGCCGGAGCGGCCAGACTTGCCACCAATGCGGCGCCACCATCACCCAAACGAGAATCGCCGGGCGCTCAACCTTTTTCTGCCCACAGTGTCAGAATGCACCGGAGTGATGCCAAGCCGCTAGGCTTGCTAACACATGGCTTGGCGCCAGCGGAAATGGAATTGCCGGCGTTTGATGGAGCGTCAGACCTCCCGCTCAATTCTATCCAACTCGGCCAGAAACTCCGGCAAAAGCCGCTCCTCCGGCAAGCGGCGGACGACCTGGCTTTTTTTGAAGATGATGCCAGTACCGTGACCGCCGGCAAGGCCGATATCTGCCTCTTTGGCCTCGCCAGGGCCATTGACTGGGCAGCCCATCACCGCCACCTTCAAAGGCCGCCGCATGGTCTGGATATGCCGTTCCACCGCCTCGGCCAGGGCGAACAGGTCAATGCCGGTGCGGCCGCAGGTCGGGCAGGAAATCAGTTCCGGGCCGCGTTCGCGGATTTTCAGCGCCCGCAAAAGTTCCCAGGCGACGCGGATTTCCTCGACCGGGTCACGGGTGAGCGAGATGCGAAAGGTATCGCCGATGCCGTCAGACAAAAGCAATCCCAGGGCAACGCTCGACTTGACGGTGCCAGCGATCAGGCCGCCAGCCTCAGTAACACCAAGATGTAGCGGATAATCGGTGACGGCAGCCAGGCGACGATAAGCGCTGACCGTGGTCAGGACATCCGGCGATTTGATGGAAATCTTGATTTCGTCCCAACCAGCCTCTTCAACCAAGCGGACGTTATTAAGGGCGCTTTCGATGAGAGCGTCCGGGCATTCTGGGCTTGGGTAGCCGTATTTTTGCAGCAATCCGGCCTCAATCGAGCCCGAGTTCACCCCAACCCGGATCGGCGCCTGATGCGCTTTCGCCGCTGCCACCACTGCGGTCAGCTTCTTGGCACCGCCGATGTTGCCAGGGTTGATGCGGATGCCTTGGGCGCCATGCTCGAGGGCGGCAATGGCCAAACGGTAATCGAAATGAATATCGGCGATTAGCGGAATATGGATGCCGGCACGAATACCGGCAATCGCCCTGGCGCTCGCCTGATCCGGCACCGCCACCCGGATCAGCTCGCAACCCGCCGCTTCCAGGCGGTGGATTTGCGCCACCGTCGCCGCCACATCGTCGGTGCGGGTGTTGGTCATCGACTGGACGGCGATGGGATGGCCGCCGCCGATGGCCAGGCCGCCGACGGCAATAACGCGGGTCGGTTTACGGGAAATGTTCATGGCGTTTTGTCAAGCGGCCGAATGGGCCGCATACTACCTGCCGCCCGTTCGAGGTTCTGTTCAGCGTCGGAAGCGCGAATGTAAAGAGGAGTCGCCGCCGCCAACGGCAGGGGCGCGCCTTGCTGACGCAGTTGTCCGGCCACCAGCCCCAGCGCCGCCGCCGATGGGAAATGGCAGTAGGCTGGCGCCGCCTGATAGAGATTCCCCAGTTGCTGTCGCCACAAGGCATCATACACCGGCACCGCATCGCCGACGAAGAGACAGGGCGCATCAACCAGAGCGCCAATGGTCTCCGGTTTAATGGCGACAATGTCCCCCAAACGTTGCGGCGGCCGGCCAAAGACGAGACGGTAGCGGCCAGCGTAAATCTCTTGCTTGCGGGCATCAAGTACGGCGCAAACTTGCCAGTCACCAGCGATGGCGGCGGCGAGAACATCGAGGCTTGATGCGCCGTACAGCGGCAGACCGGTGGCCACTGCCAAACCTTTGACGGTGGCCATGGCGATGCGCAGTCCGGTGAAACTGCCCGGCCCGAGGCCAACGGCCAATCCAGCCAATTGTCCAAAACCAATCTGGGCTTCGGCCATCACCATTTCAACAACCGTCAAGAGGCGGCTGGAATGGCTGACGGCGCCCCGCCAGGAAAACACCGCCCGTACCACACCATCGGCAAGCGTTCCGTTGGTAATGGCCACGGAAGCGGTCAAGGTCGAGGTGTCAATCGCCAGAATAAAAGGAGGAGTGGTCAATGGAAATGCCGGACAATACGGACAATATCGTTGTAAAAAACAAAGATCATCAGCATCCCCAAAAGCGCCAGGCCAACCTGCTGGGCGACGATTTGCGCCCGCTCGGCCAGTGGTTTGCCCCTGATGCCTTCCAAGGTCAGAAAGAAGAGATGGCCGCCGTCGAGCACCGGTACCGGCAGCAGGTTGAGCACGGCCAGGTTGACACTCAGCAGTCCGATAAAAAAGCAAAGGTTCATCCAGCCGCGTTCCATTTGTTGGCCAGCAATTTGCGCGATGAGAATCGGCCCACCCAGTTCGGAAGCCGGGATGACGCGTTGGACGATCTTGACGAAACCGATGACGGTCAGCTTAACGTAGTCCCAGCTTTGCCGCCAAGCATCACTCAGCGCCTGCAGCGGCCCAACCCGGATTAAACGCTTTTCGTCATCTTTGACAATGCCGATCATGTAGCGTTTTCCCACTTCTTCGCCGTAAAAATTTTTCACGCTGTCGATCACCGGCGTCACCATCATCTGTTGGCTCACTTGGCCGCGCATGACGGTGATGGTGAGCGCTTTGCCGTCACTGCCTTTAATACCGTCCAGCACATCCTGCCACGTGGCGATTTTATTGCCGTTGATAGTGACAATCCGGTCGCCTGCTTTCAAGCCAGCCTGGGCCGCCGGAGAATGGTCGTTAACCTGACCGATGACGCCAGAATCGACCGGATAAGGGACGCCAGCGGCCAGGAAAATCATCCAAAAGAGAACAATGGGAAAAAGAAAGTTGCAAGCTGGCCCGGCAAAAACAACGAGGAAGCGTTGCCATACCGCTTTGTGAGAAAAAGAAACCGCCCGCTCTTCCTGGGATAATTCCTGCTCGTCCGGGTTTTCGCCAAGCATTTTGACGTAACCACCCAGTGGCAAGGCCGAAATAAGATATTCGGTGTCGCCGATTGTTTTCCCCACCAGGCGCGGCCCGAAACCTAAAGAAAACTTCAAGACCCGGATGCCGCAGGCTTTGGCGACGAGGAAGTGGCCAATCTCATGGACAAAAATGAGCAAGCCAAGGACAAGGATAAAGGCAAAAACAGTCGTCATGGGGCAAGTACAGGTGAAATATTGAGTAATACCGTGGCCCAAAGGGCACGGTAAGCACGGTCTCAGGCGGAGGGAAGCTTTTTAATATAACTTTCCGCCCAGAGGCGGGCCGACTGGTCGGCGGCCAAAATCGCCTCGAAGGAATCGGCGGCGCTGTCCTGATGCTGCAAGGCTTCAGCAACCACCTGACTAATCATCGGCAAGGCGATTCGCCCCTGCAAAAAGGCCTCAACCGCCACTTCGTTGGCGGCATTCAGCGTCGCCGGCGCCGCGCCGCCGGCCTCGATCGCCGCATAAGCCATGGAAATAGCGGGAAAGGTTTCAGTGTCCGGCGAAAAAAATTCCAGCCGCGACCACTCCTTCAAAGACAGGCGAGGTAAATCCAGGGGCAGACGGTCGGGATACGACAGGGCGTAAGCGATGGGTACCCGCATATCGGCTTCACCCAGTTGGGCGATCACCGAACCATCGTGAAATTCGACCAGGGAATGTACCACCGATTGCGGATGTACCAAAACTTCGATGTCTTTCGGCGGCATGGCAAACAGCCAGTGAGCCTCGATGATTTCCAGGGCTTTGTTCATTAAGGTGGCCGAGTCGATTGATATCTTTCTCCCCATCCGCCAGCGGGGATGGCGCAGAGCATCCTCAACCTTCACCGTCTTAAGAGCCGCCGTCTTTTTACCAAAAAATGGCCCGCCCGAAGCGGTCAAAATGATCTTCGCCGCTTCCGTTCTCTTCCCAGCCTGTAAGGCCTGAAAAATGGCGCTGTGTTCGGAATCAATCGGCAACAGGCTGAAACCTCTGGCCGCCGTTTCCGCCATCACCAGGGAACCGACCATCACCAACGTTTCTTTATTGGCCAAGGCGATATCTTTTCCGGCGGCAATCGCGGCCATCGTCGGCGGCAAACCCGCCGCCCCAACTATGGCCACCACCGTCACACTCGCCTCCGGCATGGCGGCGACCGCCTGCGCGCCCAACTCGCCACAGGCAATCTCCCCGCGCCATGAGAGCGGCAGCATCGCCCTGAGACGCGGCAAGTCGGCCTCATCCTGAATCGAAATCAGTTCAGGGGAAAACTCGGCAACCTGGGCCGCCAGCAGGCCGATATTGCGTCCAGCGGCAAGGCCGACCACCTGGAAACGGTCGGGAAAGCGCCGGGTCACATCCAAGAGGCTGCAGCCGATCGAACCGGTCGAACCCAACAGGGCAATGCGCTTCACTACTTATACACCACCCAGATCAGGAAATAATAAAGCACCGGCGCGGCAAATATCATTGAATCGAGGCGGTCGAGCACGCCACCATGACCGGGCAAAATCTTAGCAGTCAGAGGCGTGCCGGAATCTTTGACGCCAACGCTTCGTTTGATCGCCGATTCGACCAGGTCGCCGAATACGCTGATAAAGGACAAAAATACTGCCAAAAGAATCAGGCTGGGAGTGCCCAGTGGCACATCCACAGCCAATTTGACGATGACGGCCAAAACAATGGCCGTGGCCACACCGCCCCACATTCCCTCTTTGGTTTTGCTTGGGCTGACTTCCGGGCACAGTTTGCTCTTGCCGCAATACCGGCCAACATAGTAGGCGCCAATATCGGAACCGGCGGTGATCGCTGTTAAAATCAACACCCAGGCGCCGCCGTGGCCGTGGGGTAAATTGCGGATCATCGGCAGATGGGCGAAAAGCAAACCAATGTAAAAAAGGCCCAGCGCGACCTTGCCGAAATGTGTCAGGTCAACCGGCATTTCCTTGAAAAACATGAAACGGTACAGACAATAGAAGAAAAATGCCGCAAACAGATAGGCGGCAACAGGCATTGTCACCGCTCCGGAAATCTGTAACAACACCGGCAAAACGATGATGGCGAGGAGTACCCCGTACTCGGTTTTCGGCAGGCCGTCCGGAAACTGCATGGCCAGGTATTCGCTGGCGGCAAAACCGGCAATGATCGTCGTAACCAGCCAGAATTGTCCGGCGCTGCCGAAGATGAGTAGAATCAACCACAAAAGAACTAACACGCATCCCGTTACTTCGCGTCGCATAGTTGTTCACCCTTCCCGCAACTGCGCCCCTGTTTTTCCAAAACGCCGTTCTCGATGCTGATAGTCAACAATGGCCTGGAGAAATTGTGGTCGGCGGAATTCGGGCCACATGACGGGGCTGAAAAAGATTTCAGAATACGAAATCTGCCAGAGCAAAAAATTTGATACCCGTTCTTCGCCGCCGGTGCGGATCAGGAGATCGGGATCAGGCTGGCCGGTAGTGTACAGCTTATCGGAAAAATGTCCATGACCAATCGCCGCTGGCGAAAGTTTTCCTGACATACAATCTGATGCTAACAGCCGCGCCGCGCGGACAATTTCGTCGCGGGCGCCATAACTGAGGGCAAGATTTAAGGTAAAATCCCGGTTGGTGGCGGTGATGCCCATGGTTTTGTCCATGATTTCACGCACCCCAGCCGGCAAACGGTCTATATCGCCAAGGCAACGTAAGCGGATGCCATTTTCTAGCATCCGCTGCAGTTCGCTCAGCAAATATTTCTTCAAAATGGCCATCAGGCCGGACACTTCTTGCTCCGGCCTGCTCCAGTTTTCATTGGAAAACGCATACAGGGTGAGAACTTCGATGCCCAGTTCACGGGCGGCTTCAACGACCTCCCGCACCGATTCGGCACCCGCCCGATGACCGAACAGACGCGGCTGCCCCCTGCGCTCCGCCCAGCGCCCGTTGCCGTCCATGATGATGGCGACATGCCTGGGCAAGCGGGCTGGGTCAATCTCGGTTACATCATTCATTACAAAGGTTCGCCAGGGTGCATCGGCTACACTTCCATGACTTCCTTTTCCTTGGCGGCGGTGATGGCATCAATCTGCTTGATGCGGGAATTTGTCTCGGTCTGAGCCTCCTCCTGATGGCGGAATAACTCATCTTCGGAAATCGCTTTGTCCTTTTTCAGCTTTTTCAGAATTTCGTTGGCATCACGGCGAAGATTGCGGACGGCGACCCGAAACTCCTCGGCAATCTTTTTCATCTGTTTCACCAGATCCTTACGCCGCTCTTCGGTCAGCTGTGGGATATTCAGGCGGACAACCTTACCGTCGCTGACCGGCGTCAAACCAATGTCCGACTTGAGAATAGCCTTCTCAATCGCCGGCAACAGCTGCGCATCCCAGGGCTGGATGGCGATCATCCGGCTCTCGGGAATAGTCACGGAACCCACCTGATTCACCGGCATCGAACTGCCGTAAGCATTAACCATAATGCCATCAAGAAGCGCCAGCGACGCCCGCCCGGTGCGCACCTTGACCAGCTCGCTTTTGAATGAATCAAGACTTTTGGCCATTTTCTCAGACATTTCGACAACAACATCGTGCATAGTTTCACCTTATGTTGTCGCGCCGTCCTCCGGCGCCTTTTGCCTCAGCAACAAGACAACAACCATGTTATTCGATCAGCGCCAGTCCATAACAATTGATTTCGTCGTCCTGCGATGTCAGAACATGGAGAGGGAAGCCATTCTTGCCCACAGTGGCGTAGACATCAATGCCACAGGCTTCCATAGATGGCCTGGCAAGGGCCGGCATGGTGCATCCCGACAGGCTGCACTCTTTGCACAACTGACACGAACAGGCGCCGAAACTGATGATTTTATAGTAGTTTTTTAAGAATATCTCTCGTTCAATCGCCACCATGGCCGGCGTCACCTTGACGCCGCGGTCAAAACGAACCAGTAGTCCAAGCGTATAGTCGGCAATGATCCGTTTGGTTTCATCGGGTGACGGGGCATATGGAGGACAACACAGATTTTTACCATAGGAGGGACAGCCATACTGACATTTATAGCGCGGCCAATAACGGACAGCGATGCTTGCGGAATCAATGAATTTGACGTCGATCCCCTTGTTCGCAAGGCACAGTGTTTCGATGACCGCCCTACTGGATTGCTCCATGTCCGCCCCTTCAGTGTTCAGTCAATTACCCGGTAGCAGCCACCAGCGTTCCCACCGGTTCGCCACAAACCGCCCGGCGAATATTACCAGCCACCTTCATGTTCAATACCATAATCGGCATGTTGTTGTCCCTGGCCAAACCAATGCCAGCGGCATCCATCACCTGCAAACTTTTGGTCAGCACCTCGTCGTAGGTGAGCCGCTCGTATTTGACGGCATCGGCAAAACACACCGGATCTTTGTCATAGATGCCATCGACCTTGGTCGCCTTGATAATCAGGCTGGCATCAATTTCCAGGGCGCGCAACACACCGGCTGTATCGGTGGTAAAGTAGGGATTGCTGGTACCAGCGGCGAAAATGACTACCCGTCCCTTTTCCAGATGACGGGTCGCCCGCCGCCTGATATACGGCTCACAAACCAAAGGCATGGGAATGGCCGACATGACGCGGGTGAGAACACCGCCGTCCTCCAAAGCATCCTGAAGCGCCAGACTATTCATCACCGTCGCCAGCATTCCCATATTATCGGCGGTGGTACGATCCATGCCTTGGGAAGCGCCAACGACACCCCGAAAAATATTGCCGGCGCCAATAACAATGCCCAGTTGCACACCAAGGGCAATGACTTCGCGCACCTCCTCAGCCACATACCGCAAAACATCGGTATTAATACCATAGGCGTCGGTTCCCATCAGGGCCTCGCCACTAAATTTCAACAGCACGCGGCGGTATTGGACAGGCATGACGACCTCGTTAATCAATGAAGGACAAGAGGGCAAACGCCGCTCTTATTCGACGCCGACCTGAAAGCGGGCAAACTTTTTCACCGAGATGTTCTCTCCCATTTTCGCCATCAGTTCAT
>JAIRRG010000236.1 GCA_031256095.1 Desulfobulbaceae bacterium | reverse complement strand
ATCCAAAATGGCCATCAGTTGGGCGCGGTTGTATCCCAAAGAATCGAAAGATCCCGATTTGATCAGGCTTTCAATGACGCGGGAATTGACGCGGCGGCTGTCAACGCGGTTGCAGAAGTTTGATAGCGATGTGAATTTGCCGGATTTTTCCCGTTCCTCAAGCACCGAGTCGAGGGCGCTGTCGCCGACATTTTTCACCGCCGCCAGGCCAAAACGGACACAAGCCTTGACCACCGAAAAATCCTTCTGGCTTTCATTAATATCCGGCGGCAACACTTCGATGCCATGTTCGCGGCATTCGCTGATATACAACACCACCTTGTCGGTATTGCCCATGACGCAGGACAAAAGCGCGGCCATGAATTGGGCTGTATAATGGCTTTTCAGGTAGGCGGTTTGATACGAAACCAGGGCATAGGCGGCGGAGTGGGATTTGTTGAAGCCGTAGCCAGCGAATTTGGCCATCAGGTCGAAGATATATTCGGCTTTATCGGCGGGATGGCCATTTTTCAGCGCCCCGGCCATGAATTTTTCTTTCTCGGCGTCCATAACTTCGGGGATTTTCTTGCCCATGGCGCGGCGCAGGTTGTCGGCGTCACCGAGACTGTAACTGGCCAGGATATTGGCTATTTTCATCACCTGTTCCTGGTAGACGATGACGCCGTAGGTCTCGGCCAGCACTTCTTGCAACTGCGGCAACGGATAATGGGCTTTGGCGCGGCCATGTTTTGTATTGATGTAGTCGTCGATCATCCCCGATTCGAGCGGCCCAGGACGATAAAGAGCGACCAGCGCCACCAAATCGGCGATCGAATCGGGGGCCATTTTCACGAGCAATTCCTGCATTCCTGAGCTTTCAAGTTGAAAGATGCCCAGGGCGTCACCTCTTCGCAACAGCTCGAAAGTGGCCTGATCGTCGAGGGGGATAGTATCAATATCGAGTTCTTTTCCGGTATCGGCCTTGATCAGTTGCAGCGTCTTGTGGATGACGGTTAGGGTCGTCAGACCCAAAAAGTCGAATTTGATCAGGCCGGTCATCTCGGTATGCTTCATATCATACTGAGTGATCGTTTCGTCGTCGGAATTGCCGCGGCAGACCGGCAAATAATCGGTCATCGGCCCTGGGGAAATGACGACGCCAGCGGCGTGGGTTGAGGTGTGGCGAGCCAAACCTTCCAGGGTTTGTGAGATGCTTAACAGTTCGGCCATTCTTGGATCAGCGGCAGCCACCTCAGCCAGTTTTGGTTCTTCCTGCATCGCCTTTTCCAAGGTCATGTGCAGGCTTTCCGGCACCAATTTGGCAACGACGTCAACATCGGCAAACGGAATGTCCAAAGCGCGGCCAACGTCACGGATAACACCACGCGCCTTCATGGTGCCGTAGGTGATGATTTGGGCCACATGTGACGAGCCGCCGTATTTACCGCGTACATATTCGATGACCTCACCGCGCCTATCCTGACAAAAATCAACATCGAAATCAGGCATGGATTTGCGTTCGATATTTAAGAAACGCTCAAAGATCAGGCCAAAGGGAATCGGATCGATGTTCGTGATACGCAGACAGTAGGCGGCCAGGCTGCCGGCGCCGGAACCGCGTCCAGGACCAACCGGAATATCCCGGTCTTTCGCCCAGTTGATGAAGTCGGCGACAATCAAAAAGTAGCCAGCAAAACCCATCTTGATGATGACGTCAATTTCACTTTCCAGCCGCGCCCGGTACTGTTTATCGATCTCCTCACTGTAAGCGCCCATCTTCTTCATCTGGGCGAAACGGCGTTCCAAGCCGTCGCGGCAGGCCTTGGTAAACATCGTCTCCAAGCTTTCGCCCTCAGGCACCGGAAAATTGGGAAAATGGTAATCGCCCATTTTCAGCTCCAAATGGCAACGGTCGGCCACCTCCTGGGTGTTGGCGACGGCCTCCGGGCACCAGGAAAAGTCACGGCGCATGTCCTCGGGCGATTTGAAATAGAGCTGGTCGGTGGCAAATTTGAAGTGTTTTGGGTCGTTGATGGTTTTGCCAGTCTGGATGCACAACAACAACTCGTGGGCATGCGCTTCTTCGCGCAGCAGATAGTGGCAGTCGTTCGTGGCTACCAATTTGATGCTCAATTCCTTACCCAGTTTGGCAAGACCGTCATTGACCGCCCGCTGCTCGCGGAGGCCGTTTTCCTGGAGTTCGAAATAAAAACGGTCGCCAAAAATCTTCTGAAATTCTCTCGCCTTGGCCCGCGCGCCATCAAGATCGCCCTGAGCGATCAGGTAAGGCACATGGCCATGCAGACAGGCGCTCAAAGCCAGCAGATTGTCGCTATAAGCGGCCAGCGTTTCCATGTCGATGCGGGGTCTGTAATAAAAGCCTTCGGTCTGGGCGATTGAGGCCAGTTTCATCAAATTGTGGTAACCGTCGGCGTTCATGGCCAAAAGCACCAGGTGAAAGGCAACCTGGCCATCAATAGCCTTTCGGTCGCGGCGATCACCGGGGGCGACGTAAAATTCGCAGCCGACAATCGGCTTGATCTGGGCCTTCTTGGCCTTGACATAGAATTCCAGGGCGCCGAACATTGCCCCATGATCGGTCAAAGCCACGGCATCCATGCCGAATTCCTGACATTTTTCAAGCAGATTGGCAATGCGGATCGAACCGTCAAGAAGGCTGTACTGGCTGTGGACATGCAGATGGGTAAAACCGGCGGCGCTCATAATCAATCAATAAATAGTCGGAATATTACGGACATCGATACTATCACCATGGGATAGTGGTAGGAGTGTAGCATCTTTTCCCTCTTACCGCATCGTTTATGAAAATGCTTGAAAACCTGGAAGTCAGCCAGCGTAGACAGCTCCATCTATTCACCTGCCAGATCATCCAGCACTTGAGCGAGCCCGACGCCGTTGGTATAATAATAAGCTTCGCGCCGACTCTGGCCCACAGGCTTTCCCGGGCAAGAGCTGCATTTTCCCGTCTATTATCTCACGAGCAAACAGACAAGGAGACAGCATGGAAAGGACTTTTGCCATCATCAAACCGGACGCCTACAAAACCGGTAAGGCCGGAAAAATCCTGGCCCGCATCTACGCCGAGGGTTTCAAAGTCGTTGGCCTAAAAAAACTCTACCTCAGCAAGAAGGAGGCGGAGGGTTTTTACGCCGTGCACAAGGAGCGGCCATTTTTTGGCGAACTTACCGATTTTATGAGCAGCGGCCCCTGCGTTGTTATGGTGCTGGAAGCCGCCGGGGCCATCAAAAAATGGCGCGACCTGATGGGCGCAACCAACCCGACCCAAGCCGCCGAAGGAACGCTACGTCGGGAATTTGGCTCGTCGGTCGGCGAAAACGCCACCCACGGTTCCGACGCCCCGGAAACCGCCGCCTTCGAGATTTCCTATTTCTTTTCCGGGCTGGAACTGCTGAGTTGATTTTCCCTGCCAAGATGACCTGGCGATGTCAAGCCGGGTCATCTTGCCGCCCTGTTAGCCGCGCCTCAAGCTGGCCGTGGGCCAGCAAAATTTCCACCTCATCACCCACTTCCGCCTGCCGACTGTCGCGGATGACCTGGCCGCCCAACCGATTTCTGACAATGGCGTAGCCACGTTCCAACGTTGCCAACGGACTATGGCTGTGGAGAAGGCCGCTGAAATGGGCGAGTTTTCCCGCCAAGTCCCGCGGAAAGACCTGCATCAACCACGATAGACGCCCGTTGAGATGGGCAAAGCTCTGCTCCTGCTGTCGCAGTTTTTCCTGGGGCGAACAGTGCCGCAATCGCCCATCCAGGCTGGCGACATGCTGACTGGCCTGGTTGTGCCAGCCCGACATCGCCCGCGTCAACCGTTCTTCGGCAAGGGCCAGTTTCAGCGCCGCTTGACGCAGATAGTTTTCCGGCGACAGCGGGCTTACCTGCGCCAGGCCCGCCTGAACAAGGCCCGCCTGGGCAAAGCGGCTGGCGTGACGCCAACGCAATTGGCCGCGTTCGATAATGGCCGACATATGAGCGGCCAGCGTCTGCCGCCGCCGGGCGATTTGCCGCCGCAACAGGCCGCAGTCGGCAAGAATTACCTCCGCAGCCCCGGTCGGAGTTGGCGCCCGCCGATCGGCGCAGAAGTCGGCGATGGTGCTATCAATTTCATGGCCAACACCGGTGACCACAGGAATACGCGACCGGACAATGGCCCTGGCGACGATTTCCTCGTTAAAGGCCGACAAATCCTCAAGCGAGCCGCCGCCGCGGCAAAGGACAATAACGTCGCCGCCGATTTCGGCGTTGACGCGATCCAGAGCCGTGGCCAGTTCCATGACCGCAGCCTTGCCCTGGACGGCGGACGGATAGATGGCGATACGGGCGTTCGATTGGCGCTTACGCCAGATGGTGAGGAAATCGTGCAGGGCCGCGCCGCTCACGGAGGTGATGATGACGATTTTTTCCGGCAAGGCGGGAATGGGCCGTTTGCGTTCAGGGGCAAACAGTCCTTCGGCGGCCAGCTTGGCCTTTACCATCTCGAAGCGCCGACGCAGTTCGCCCTCACCGTCGGCTTCGACGCTATCAACCAGCAACTGGTAGTCGCCGCGCGGCTCGTAGATGGTGACGCGGCCCCGACAGACGACCTGCTGGCCATCGCGCAAAGGGGCGGCCAGGTAGCGGGCCTGCGGCTTCAAAAGCACCCCTCTCAGCTGAGCGCCGACATCTTTTAAGGTGAAATAGTGGTGTCCAGAGGTGGGAACGCGCAGGTTGGAAATCTCGCCACGCACGGCGATGAAACGGTATTCCCGCTCAACGAGAAATTTCAGGGCGGCGGTGAGCTGGCTGACGGTTTGGATGACCGACATGGCTGGCAGGCTCATTAAGGCCCAGGCTGCCAGACCGCGAGGAAGCGTCCAGAAGCGGCCAGTTGTCCCTGCCCGCCTAATACCGCGCCAAGCGGCAAGTTGCCCAAATCGTAAAAACGCAGGCGGCCATGGTTGCTTCCAGCTTGGCTGGTTGCCGGAAAACATTGATCGAGCTTTTGTCGCCAGGCATCACCAAATGCCCGCAAATCATCTGGCACCGGCTGCTCTTTGGCCAGCAATTCGCCAAGCCGCCCGGCCATTTCGGCCAGCCCGGCGTGGTCTTGACCGGCACGGCCTTCATTCTCGCTCAGGCATGAAGACAGGGCAATCTCGCCCAATGCCACTGCCGTCTCTCCACCTTTGGCTGTCCGCATTTCGAACACCTCCTCTGCCGCTTCCTCGAGACAAGCCCAAACGGCAACCGGTTTGGCGTCGCTGACGAAATACAGACGGCTCCAGGCTTTCAGCCGCGCCACCATATATTGGGAAGCCAGGCGCGGACTGTCATCCATGGCGGGCGGCGGCATCGCCGCGTCGGGCGAAACCGGCTCATCGTCGCCGTGCAGCCCGGCCAGCACCTGGTGATAGCGGCCATCGAGCTGCCGCCACTTGTCGTTGATACCCGCTTCCTCATCATCGGCAAATTCGGCCAGCGTCAGCAGCAGGCGCTCATTCCACAACAAATCATCGAACCGGGCCAGGCTTTCGTTACTCTGAGGGCCATGTGCCGCCATGATATTGGCGGCCAGGCGGCGGCTGGTTTCATCGTCATCAAAAGGCCGGTGCCCCTTCGCTTCCAGCAGCAGGCGGCTCATGCCCTCGGCGGCTCCTTTGGCCGTAATATCGGCGATAAGGCTCATGAAACGCGGCAGATGCTCGCCCAAAGGCGGCGGGTCGATGGCTTGACAAGGGCAAGCGGGCAGACTACAACCGTTGGCATCGGCCACCGGGCGCAGCAGCGCCGGGCGAAAGATCAAGGTCAATGGCGCCAGCGCCGCAGCCAGGCGAGTATGGGGAAAAACGAGGGCAATGGAGGTCATGGCGTGAAAGAAAGGCTGACGTTAATTCTGTCAATCGTGTTTTATCTGCTTTGTAATCTGCGGCTGACCACGACACCTATGGCCAGCCTTAAGGCTACTCTTTGGTGGATAGCCTACATGGCGCCGTTTTACGCCGGCATTTCCCTGATTGTGATCATCTTTTTACAGGCGGTGGCTGGCGGCAAAAAACTGCCATGGGAGCGCCGCCTGCGCATTTTTCTCGCTGTTGGCATGATCTCAGGATTTGTCATGAGCGTCTGGGCGAACATGGGCCTTGATCTGTGGAAGCATCTGGGCATCACGCTGGCATCATACCCGCCTGGGTCTTCCCTGTAAACCGGCCCGGCCCCATGTTCTGTCTGCACCTTTCCAATCGCGGCGAAAACCTGCTTAGCCACCTGGCGGCGGTCTTTGAGGCCGACGACAAGCGCGAGCCGTTGCGGCCAGAACTGTTTCTTGTCCACAGCCAGGGCACCGAGCTGATGATCCGCCAGTTCCTGGCTGATAAATTTCTTTCCTGGGGCAACTATCGTTTTCTCTACCCGATGAACTTGGCTGAGCATCTGGCCGCCTGCCTGGGTATGCCTCTCGATGCGGCGGCCTTTGGCCGCGGGCGGCTGGCCTGGCGGCTGGAATCGCTGCTCCGCCACGCTGGTATCCCGGTGCTTGATGCCTTCCTGGCTGAGGAACCCGTCGCCTTAAAACGCTATCAACTAGCCAGGCAACTGGCCGCTCTCTTTGACCGCTACCAACTGCTGCGCCCGGATATGCTCGCCGCCTGGCAGGCCGGGCGGACGGCGACAAAAAATCCCCATGAAAAATGGCAGGCCGAACTATGGCGACGGCTGCGTGCCCAGACGCCGGAAACGCCCCACCGCGGCGAAGTGCTGCTGCGCCTGGCTGAACGGTTAGCCGAACGACGGCAACAACTGGAAGCAAGCTTTGCTCTGCCGCAACGGCTTTCGGTCTTTGGCCTGCACAGTATGCCGCCGCTTTTGCTGCATTGTCTGAACGCCTTGTCCGGGCACGCCGATGTCCATCTCTATCTGCTCTCGCCCTGCCGCAACTACTGGCTGGACGCCCGCCGCTCAGCTAGACAAGCGAGCCAGTCTGCCCAGTTAGACCCACCGCTTTTAGAGAGCGGCGATGAATACCATCCGCTGTTGACCGCCTTTGCTCAGGAGGGCCGCGACTTTCAGGCCCTTTTGGCGGAAACGGTCAATCCCGACCTGCATCCAACCAGCTACCATTTTCCGCTCGCCGATGGCAAAGGAAGTCTCCTCCATCAGCTTCAGGCCGATATCCTCGATGGCCAGCGCCCCAGACCCGGCAGCCGCGCTTTCGTGAAAGACGATTCAGTGAAAGTAGCAGCCTGTTTTTCCCATCGCCGGGAAGTCGAGGTGGTAAAGGATCATATCCTCGATTTTCTTGAAAAAAATTCCGATCTGCAACCGCGCGACATCATCGTCATGGCCCCGGATATCGGTCAGTACGCTCCTTTCATCCCAGCGATTTTTCAGGATATTCCCCATAGCATCGCCGATCGGAGCCTAGGGCGGGGCAACCTAGCACTGGTCATTTTCCTCGATTTTCTCCGCCTGTTACCGGGACGCTGCGGCTGGACGGCCATCCTCGACCTGCTGGCCCGGGAGCCCTTGGCCACCTGCTGGGGCTTGACGCCAAGCGACCTGGACGGCCTGCGTCAGTGGACGCCAGACAGCGGCATCCGCTGGGGGCTGAACAGTAAGCATCTGACCGCCTTCACGGCGCCAGACGACTTGACAACCTCCTGGGAAGCCGGGTTGAAGCGCATGACCTTGGGGTTTGCCATGGGCGACGGGCCGCCATTTCACGGCATTATCCCTTGGGATGGCATTGAAGGCGGCGATGGCCGCCTGCTGGGACGGTTACATGCCTTCATTGCCTTGATCCGTGAGACGCTCCTTGAATTTGCTGAAGACTGCCCATTGTCTGGCTGGCGGAACCGCTTGACTACGCTCATGGTCAGGCTCTTCCCTCGCCTTGATGAAGGAGACGACGCCAGGGAGGGATTGGCTGGCTTACGACAGGTCTTAGCCGGGCTGGCGGCCATCCCGGCCAACGAACACCAGGAACCGGTCAGTCTGGCGGTGATCACCAACTGGCTGCGGCGGCAAGCGGAAACACCGGCGGCGGGCGGTTTTCTGCGTGGGCGGCTGACCTTTTGCTCAATGCTGCCAATGCGCTCAATTCCCTTTGCCGGAATTTTTCTTTTGGGACTGAACGATGGCGATTTCCCTCGCCGTGACACCACCGTCTCCTTTGACCTGCTGCGGGAAAGCTTCCGCCTCGGTGACCGTAGCGCCCATGCCGACGATCGTTATCAGTTTTTTGAGGCAATACTATCGGCAAGAAGAGCGCTTTTCCTGAGCTATGTCGGGAAAAGCGCGAAAAAAGGCGATGATATGCCGCCTTCGCTGGTGGTCACGGAATTTTTGGAAACCTTGGCCGATGATTATGGCGTTCGTGACCTGGTGACCGAGCATCCGCTGCATCCCTTTGATCGCCGTTATTTTTCTGGGGAGAATTCTGATTTATTCACCTATGCCGCAGAATTGGCGCCGCAGAAGAACCAAACGGAGGGGGAGAAAAAAACTCCTTGGTGGCGTGGCGAAATCGCCTTCGCGCCACAAACCATAGCCCTGAGCGACTGGCTGCAATTTGCCGCCCATCCGCAACGCCATTTTTTTCAGCGCCGCCTGGGTATCGATTTGCGCCAAGCTGTTGACCAGATTCCAGAGCATGAAAATTTCACCCTTGACGCTCTTGAAAATTGGCACGCGGATCATGAAATCATTCACGCCATCGCCGCTGGCAGATCGAAAGAAGAGACAATGGTCAAACTCGCCGCTTCTGGATACTGGCCTCAAGGCGGTCCCGGCCAGGCGCTGTTTCAGGAAAAATGGCGGGCGATGACCGAGCTTACCGCCACCGTGACCGATCTTGATTTGGGACAGCCGTTGCCAGCCCGTTTTTTCACGGTCGACTGCGGGCCTTTTCACTGCCAGGGGATGCTCGCCCATGGCCATGAACGTGGCCTGCTGCTGGCCAATCGGCGACGGCTAAAAGGAAAAGACCTGCTGCAAGGCTGGCTATACGCCCTGCTGCTGCGCCATCTGCCTGAGGCGCCGCAAGAGGTTATTCTGGCTTGTGCTGATGGCGTTTTCCGGCTGCGGGCTGATGATGTCGCCCCCAGCCTTAAAGATATGGCTAATCTGTTTATCAACGGCAGCCGCGCACCGGCACCATTACTGGTGGAACCAGCCTTCGTCTGGGCAAAACAAGAAGCCTCGTCTTCGCCGCGTAAGACACTTACTGGCAACGATAAGGCCGAGCAAACCTTACAGGAGGCATTGAAGGATGGTCATGAGCCGGAGTGGGAAAAACTGTTTGCCCACGCCGCTCCGCCCTTGTGGCAAGCGGAGCATGAGGAAGCAGCGAGAATGTTCATGCTCCCTATTTATTTCAGGCTGAAAACGGCGTAAGGCGATGTCAAGCGGAAATTCTCTGCTGGCGGGGAAATGAGAGAGCATGTTGGAACAATTGCCGAATTCATATAGGGTCTGGAAATTGTTCATTTTGTTTAAAACGGTGTTATAAGCGGGCATGGCTCGGAATTCATCGATTTGTATGATTTTTCCCAAAATGATTTATACATTGAAGAGCTTTCCGAGCCTGTTTTTATTGATATTTTTGTCAGACAGCGGTGCTTCTCCACCTTTTCACCATTCGGCGCCGACACCAGTCAGGTGGTTGATAACGCGCTGGTTAGCTTGAAAGACCTGGGGATAGCTGAGAAAAGGCAAAACCCGTGGGTAGGAGGCGACGAAGCGTTGCATCAAGGATTGCAGGCGTTTTTTCAGAGCATTGTAGCGCGGCGGAATTGCTTTTTCGGCCTCCATGCCCGGATGCTGGCGCGACAGCTCGTGGATTTTTGGGGCAATAGCATCCATGGTGTCGGCCAGGTCATTCATCACTTGGGCTATTTCATCCGGGTTGTTCGAGGTTTCGGCCACTTTCAGGTAACGCTCCATTACCGGGATGCGCGGTCGTAGCAACGCCGCCGCCTCGTCGTAATGGTCGCTCGCCGTCAGCCAGCCCGGCAACAGCAGTAACAAGGCGATAAAAAATGTTTTCATAACAGGTATTTCCCCTCCATATATAGCTACTATTTTGACCTTTTCGGTCTCGTGAAAACAATATGTTACCAGCCTCAAAACCTGTATTCATAAACATTTTGTAAATACGAGAAAATACAACGTTCGTTTCTTCGGAGGAAGTTCTTGTTGCTGCACCAAGTAGATTGCGAACAATTCGAGGCATTCGATGAAAGCACTCCGCCCGATGGCCGGAATTCATGGCTCTTCCGCCACCATTGCCACTGGCGGGTATCCCAGCGCCACGGACCAACTGCCGGGGCCAACATGGGCACCGGTGGTCAAAGACAGCGGCAGGATATGGATTTCCGCCTGCGGGTAAAACAATTTGATCAGCGGCGGCAGCGTTGCCGTCAGCCAATCCTGATTATCGGTGTACTGCAACAAAATCAGCGCTTGTCCCGGTCTTCCTTCTTCAGTTGGCTGTTCGGCAAGCTGTTCGGTAAGCCGCCTCTTGAGAAAAGCCAATTGGCCGCCACGACCGCGAACCAGGCCCAATCTGCGCACCCCATCCGGCATTGGGCTGATGATTGGTTTCAGGCCAAGGACATTGCCAACAAATTCCCCGGCCCTCGAAACCCGGCCACCGGCGGCGAGAAAAGTTAGGGTGTCGATAAAAAGAAATTCCTGACAGGCAGCGCCGCACCGCCTGGCGTATTCGGCAATGCTGGCAACGCCTTCCCCCCGCGCTGCGTAACGGGCCGTGAAAATGGCAATCAGGGCCAGGCGCCCAGAGGCGGCGCCGCTATCAACAACCGCCAGCGGCGTGCCCGCCGGATTGTTTTTTTGCCATTGGGACGCCAACAAATAGTTACCGGTGTAGGCTGAACCGACGGCCAGATACAGGGACGGGCCAGCGCGGCGGCACACGGACAGCCGTTTGTCCCATTCCATCCGCGCCGCCTGCGCTGTGCCGACTTTTTCACCGGCGCACATCCGCCGATACAATTCGACCGGGGCGACTTCCCCCTCCGTATATGCCTGGCCAGCCATAACGATTATGTTGTCGAACAGGATAATGCCCTCTTTTTCAGCCAGGGAGTGAGGCAATGACCCGGCGGCGTCGGTAATTACCCGCACCGGTGTCTGAATCGATGCTGGCGACGATGAGGCATTGCCTGAGGCATTGCCGTCGGATAAGGATGCAATGCACGAGCTATTTTGCTGGCTATTTAGCGGGCTGTCCCGCCAAAAGAGGATACTTCCGATTGTCGCCAAACGGCTCCGTAATACCGCCGGGTCGTCACTATGAACATGCAGTTTTAGGCAATTGCCCTGCGGCAGCACCACCAGGCTGTCGCCGAGAGCGGCCAAAGCTTCCGGCTCGGGCCAAGCGCCGCCGGTGTCAAGCAGGGCGTCGACGCAGAAACCGATTGTCGCCGCCGGCTGGTAGCCGTCAGCCACGTGCAAAAGGTCAGGCAAGGCCACGGCCAAGGGCGTTTCGACGCTGACATCGCTGGTCAAATTCCGGAAAAATCCCGTGAAAAAAATATACATGGCCACCGCTCCGGAGTCAGCGACCCTGGCGGCGCGAAGCTGCGGCAACAGCGCCGCGCCCTTACGGATATTTTCAGCGAGAGCGGCGAGCAGCGCCGGGCAATGTGCCGCAGATAGAGGATGGTCCCGCAAGAGGGCCGGGAGAGCGGCAAACACATCGAGCATGGTTCCGGCTTTTGGCTCGGCCACCGCCCGATGCGCTTTGGCGGCGCCATTATCCGCCCGCTCCGGCAGATCGTCCAGTGTTTTCGCCCGTGCCAACTCGCTGAAAAAGGCGGCGGCGATATTGCCGGAATTGCCACAGGCCGACCGCATCAGGGCCTCGGCCAGTATTTTCTTATCATCCGGCCAGAGCGATGGCGGTTCCGCCAGCGGTTTAAGGCTGACCCGCAGATTGCTCCCGGTGTCGCCGTCGGCGACCGGGAAGACATTGATGGCGTCAAGCAAGTCCACGTGGACGACCAGGGCGGCGTAGCCAGCGGCCAAGGCAGTGGCCAAGGCGTCGATTTCTTCGCTCAATACGCCCCCTTGCCCGTGAAAAGTGCAAATACGGTCTTGCCAATGATTTTCACATCTGTCCACAGCGAAGAGTTCAGGATATACCAGTCGTCCAAGCGCACCCGCTCGTCATAATCGTCGACGTCCGAGCGTTTGCCGACCTGCCATGGACCGGTAATCCCTGGCTTCATCGAACAGTATAGACCGGCGCTGCCGTTGGTGTAGTATTCACGCAGCTCGTGGCCAACGATGGGCCTGGCTCCGACCACGCTCATATCGCCTTTTAATACATTGATGAATTGCGGAAACTCATCAAGGCTGGTGCGGCGCAGGAAACGGCCAATCCGGGTGACACGCGGGTCGTCCTTGAGCTTAAAGTGCTTTTCCCACTCTTGCCGCAACGCCGGGTCGCTGTCGAGAAGGCCGGCCAATTCCTGGTCAGCGCCGACGCTCATGGTGCGGAATTTCAAACACTTGAATTTACGGCCCCGACTAGTGATCCGTTCATGGGCGTAGAACACCGGGCCGCCGTCCGATAGTTTTATCAGGATGGCAATAACAAACATAAATGGTGAAATGAGAAGTAAAACCAGCAGGGAAAAGATGAGGTCGAAACCACGCTTCCAGTTACTGTACGGATTGAAATTAAGAATCAAAAGTTTGCCGAGCGATTGAATTTCCGCGTGGTGCAGGCCATAGGCATAGAGGTCAGGAATCAGATAGACCCTGGCACCCAATGACCGGCATTCACGGAGAATGGCAAAAATCTTTTTTTCCGCCCGCATCGGCAAGGCGATGTAGACGTAATCAATATCATTTTTTCTTAAATAATCGGCGATGTCGCGGATGCGGCCCAAAACCGGCCTGCCGACGACAGTCAGCGGCTGCTCCGCTTCGAGTTTGTCATCGAAAAAACCGACCACATTGATGCCAACCCAAGGCAGCGACTCCACCTCCTTGAGCAGCCGCTGGCCCAAATCACCGGCGCCCGCGACGACGGCGTGCCGCATGTTGCGGCCTTTTTTCCGAAACAGGCGCAGGATTCTCCGGACAAGAAGGTGGAACGCAAAAATCATGATTGGCGTCGTCACCATCCAGATCATGAAGACGAGGCGCGAATAGACATGGGAAATTTTGAACAAGAAGAAATAGAAGAGCAAAACAGCGATCACAGCAGCCCATGCTTTGGCCAGGCAAATAAGTTCTGCGAACAAGCTCCAGCCCCGCCATGAGCGGTACAGTTGAAACGACTGGAAACTGATCAAACAGGCGAAAAAGATGCCCCAGCACAGATGGCTATAATGAACGCTCCACGGCACATGATACCAGAAAACGAGAAAAGCCAGCAGACCGGAGGCTAAAATGCAGTCAAATAGATGAAGCAGGCGGGCAAAGAGCGGGCTTTGTTCCCGCAGGGTAGTTGCAAGCATGGTTGTAGGAAATATAGTCAGCGCCACCAGCGGCGATTCATGCTGAACAGCCGGCACAGACGGCGGGGAATGAGGTGGCAACGGCGTCCAAGGAGGTAACCGCACGCCTTGGCCCCGTTGTGGCAAAGGGTGGCCACAAGCGTACCAATTTTTCCGGCGCGAAACAATTCTACTGCTTGTTTAATGACGAAATGTTTACCCCGGTCCGTTGGCCCGCCGAACGCCGCCAGCAGCCAGGTCTCACCAGCGTGGAAAACGCCAATGTCGAACGACCGCCGGAACTCCTCGGCAAGGCCATAGTTATGACTGTGTTCGACTCTGGCTTCGGCGGCGTAGGCAAGGCGAAAACCAGCTTTGAGCAAGCGGGCAGCGGCAAGGGCGTCTTCACCGAAGATGCTACTGTTACCAAACCAGCCGATTTGCTCTAAAGCCTTTTTACGCCAGGCGGCAAAGGAGTTCGAGCAAAAAAAGGTGGCAAAGCCGAGACGGCCACGGTCGGAGAAGGAACGAATTTCCGAAGACGGCGGATAGTTAAAATCACGGAGGAAACGGGCGCTGGCGCTGGCGGATGGCGCGGCGATCTGTCTGCCGTAGGCACAACCGATGTCATCGTCTTGCCGCAAAGCGGCGACGAGTAATTCCAGGGCACGGTCATCAGCGGGGATAGCGTCATGAGTGAGAAATACAACAATGTCGCCGTGGGCGGCCCTAGCCATGCGGCTGCGGGTGCCAGCATGGTCGAAATTATCGGCGTTGATGGTGATTACGCTCGCCCCGTGCCGGCGGGCGATCTCCGGCGTCGCGTCTTGCGAGGCCGAATCACAAACCACAACTTCCAGCGGTCTCAGGGTTTGGCGGCCAAGGCTGGCTAAAAGACGCTCCAGGCTGGCGGCGGCGTTGCGGGTCGGAATCAGAACGGAAACCGTCTCCTCCATCACAGACCTCCCCAACGAACCAAAGCGTATTTGACCAGGGCAAACAGCATGTACAGCGACGGCTGGCAGCGGTACAAAACGATTTCACTCCTGGCCGATTCCAGACGCAAAGCGCGCGGCATCGCTGCCCGTTTTTGCCAGCCGCGGCCATGAATTCAGGTGGAGTTTTATCCGGGGTTTTGATATTACAGCATTTACCCTGGCGGGGTATATGATTTTTATTGCCATGAT
>JAIRRG010000125.1 GCA_031256095.1 Desulfobulbaceae bacterium | reverse complement strand
GCCTATCCTGGCGACATTTTCTTCAACCACTCCCGTCTGTTGGAGCGGGCTTCAAAAGTCAATGACCAACTGGGCGCCGGTTCTTTGACCGCCCTGCCGATCATTGAGACCCAGGCTGGCGACGTGTCGGCCTTTATCCCGACCAACGTTATCTCAATTACCGACGGTCAGGTCTATCTCGAGCCGAACCTGTTCTTCTCTGGCGTCCGGCCAGCCATCAACGTTGGTCTGTCGGTTTCCCGCGTTGGCGGCGCCGCACAGGTGAAAGCGATGAAACAGGTCGCCGGTACCCTGCGCCTTGATCTGGCCCAATACCGCGAGTTGGCCGCCTTCGCCGCCTTCGGCTCCGACCTTGATGCCGCCACTCAGGCCAAACTGACCCGTGGCGAGCGCCTGGTCGAAGTCCTGAAACAGCCGCAGTATCTGCCGCTACCGATGGAGAAACAGGTAACAATTCTCTATGCTGGCGCCAACGGTCACCTGGATCCGCTGCCGGTTGACGCTCTCGCCGACTACGAAAAGGAACTGTACAGCTTTATTGAGTCCAATGAGCCATCCATCTTCACTGATCTGGCCCAGGAGAAAGTCTTCACCGACCCAATCAAAGCGAAACTTGACGGGGTACTGAAAAAATTCGGTGATACCTTCAAGGCGACTCGCGGCCTGAATGGATAAGGGGGAACCCGTATGCCCAGTCTGAAGGAAGTCAAACTCAAAATAGTCGGCGTCAAGAAGACGGCCCAGATCACCAAGGCGATGAACATGGTGGCGGCGGCCAAGCTTCGCGGCGCCCAAGAGAAGATGGAGGCATTTCGCCCTTATGCCGCGAAATTCGCCGAGACCATGCAGGCGGTATCCAGCGGCATGACCGGCCAGTTTCCGCTCATGGAACAGCGTCCGGTAAAAAAGGTGGCGCTGGTGGTTTTCACCTCCGACCGCGGCTTGTGCGGCTCGTTCAACAGCAACATCACAAAACGGGCCGTGCAGATCGCTAAAGAGTGCGTCGCCGCCGGACAAGAGGTAAGCTATGTCTGCGTTGGCAAAAAAGCCGATCAGGCGCTGAAGAAAACTGGCGCCGTGCGCATGTCCTATCCCGGCATCATGGGGCATTTTACCATGTACGATGCCCGCGATATTGCCAAATATGTCGCCGATCAGTTTCTCAACGGCACCGTCGACCGGGTCGAGTTGGTTTACAGCCGTTTTCAGTCGATTGTCATGCAAACGCCGACGGTGGTTCGTTTGCTGCCGGTGCAACCGGTTGAAAACGCGCCAAAAATGTCCGGAACGTATGAGTGCGAGCCCTCGCAGGCAGAGGTTATCGAAACCCTGCAACCTCTGTATCTCAACGTCCAGGTCTATCACGCCATGCTTGAGATCAATACCTGCGAGAATGCCGCCAGGATGACGGCAATGGACAATGCCACCAGTGCCTGTAAGGACATCGTGAGCAATCTGACCATACTGTACAACAAAGCCCGGCAGGCGGCTGTTACCAACGAGTTGATGGATATCGTTGGCGGCGCCGAGGCCTTGAGATAATTTCGTTTTTTCATATTGGGATGAAGGAGTCTCTTCCATGACAACAGAACGAGTAGGTAGGATATTGCAGGTCATTGGCCCGGTCGTCGATGTCGAATTTGACGCTGGAAATCTGCCGGAAATCATGAACGCCCTGTATGTCAGCAACCCTGGCATATCGGATGTTCCAGATAATCTGGTTATCGAGGTGGCGCAGCATCTGGGCGACAACGTTTGCCGCTGCATCGCCATGGATCAGACCGACGGCTTGGTGCGCGGCTTTCCGGCGCGGGATTCCGGCGGCCCGATCAGCATTCCGGTTGGCGCCCCGGCTCTCGGACGAATCATGAACGTCGTTGGCCGTCCCGTCGATGGCCTCGGGCCGATCGAATCGCCGAAGAAAATGCCAATCCATCGCAAAGCCCCAGCCTTCACCGAGCAGGATACCGAAGTGCGGGTCCTTGAGACCGGCATCAAGGTTATCGACCTGCTGGTGCCTTTCCCACTGGGCGGCAAGATGGGTTTGTTTGGCGGCGCCGGTTGCGGCAAGACCGTTATCATGATGGAAATGGTTAACAATATCGCCATGAACCATGGTGGTATTTCGGTGTTTTGTGGGGTTGGCGAGCGTACTCGCGAAGGCAACGATCTGTACCACGAAATGAAGGAATCCGGTGTTCTGCCGAAAGCGGCGCTGGTTTATGGTCAGATGACCGAACCGCCGGGAGCGCGCGCCCGTGTCGCCTTGACCGGTCTTACCGCCGCCGAGTATTTCCGCGATGAAGAAGGGCAAGATGTGTTGTTCTTCGTTGACAACATCTTCCGTTTCACCCAGGCCGGTTCGGAAGTATCGGCGCTTCTCGGCCGCATCCCGTCGGCGGTTGGTTACCAGCCAACGCTGGCCACCGACTTGGGCGCCCTGCAAGAGCGCATCACTTCGACGAACAAGGGTTCAATTACCGCCGTTCAGTGCGTATACGTTCCCGCCGACGACCTGACCGACCCGGCTCCGGCCACGACGTTTGCTCACTTGGATGGCACGGTTGTTCTGTCACGGCAGATTGCCGAGCTTGGCATCTATCCGGCGGTTGATCCCCTTGACTCAACCTCCCGCATCCTTGACCCGAACGTCATCGGTGAGGAGCACTATCAAGTTGCCCGCGGCGTACAGCGTACCCTGCAAAAATACAAAGACTTGCAGGATATTATCGCCATCCTCGGTATCGACGAACTCTCCGAGGAAGACCGACAACTGGTTGCCCGCGCCCGTAAAATTCAGCGTTTCCTCTCCCAGCCGTTCACGGTTGCTGAGGTATTCACTGGCATGGCCGGTAAATTTGTCAAGGTTGCCGATACGGTACGCGGCTTCAAAGAGATTCTCGACGGCAAGCATGACGAACTGAACGAGAACTCGTTTTACATGATTGGAAGCATTGAGGAAGCTGTCGCGAAAGACGCGAAAAGCAAAGCGGCTTGATCCGTTTTTCTGAGGAATTCGAATGGGACAGCGCATACGATTGGAAGTGGTCACCCCGGCGGGGGCAATCGTCGACAAGGATGTTGATATTGTCAATGCCCAGGGTCAGGGTGGCGATTTTGGTATAATGGCGAACCACGAGCCTTTTCTTTCGACCTTGCGGATAGGGACGATGGTTTATGAAGTCGACGGCAAGCGCACGCCAATGATGGTGAGTGGCGGTTTTTGCGAAGTGTCGGGAGAGAAGGTGACCTTCCTCCTGGAAAACGCCGAGTTTGGCTCCGATATTGATGTCAAGCGGGCCATGGACGCCAAAGAACGCGCCGAAAGGCGTTTGGCGCAGGCGGCGCAGAAGGATGAGTCGATTAACAGATTACGCGCCGAGTCGGCCCTGCAACGGGCAGTCGCCCGTCTCAAAGTGGCCGACATGTCCAAAGTGGCTGGCATGTAAGTTGGCGCAAAGCTATTTCAGGAGCACAGGAGCGCCAGACGGTTTTATCCGTTTGGCGCTTTTTTGTGTGTGAACCCGCGGCTTTTTTCCAGACAGTTGCCCGCATGATTGCCAATACTTTGCCGGATGCCGCCGCTCTTGCTGATTTTCCACCGGCGCTGACCAACCAGGTCAATACTCCCTGTTATCTGATCAGCGCTGCGGCCATCCGCCGCAATTGCCAGATCTTTGCCCAAGTACGCGAGCGAAGCGGTGCCAAAATCCTGCTGGCCCTGAAAGCTTTTGCCCTGCCGGCCATTTTTCCACTGATCTGGCGATACCTTGATGGCGTCTGCGCCAGCGGCCCGATTGAAGCGCGCTTGGGACGGGAAGACTTTGGCGGCGAAGTCCATACCTACGCCCCAGCTTACAGCGACCAGCAGATGCAGCGAGTTATCGCTTTTTCCGACCACATTCTCTTTAATTCATTAAGCCAATGGCGCCAGCATCGGCCAGCGATTGCCACGGCCATGGCCCAAGGACGGGCAATCAAAATTGGCCTGCGGGTTAATCCTGGTTACTCGGAAGTGGCAACGCCCCTCTACAACCCCTGCCGCCCTGGTTCCCGCTTCGGCCTGCTGCCGCAGGAGTTGCGGGATGTTGATCTCTGCGGTATCTCCGGCCTGCATTTTCACGCCCTCTGCGAGCAGGGCGCTGATATTCTGGTCCGCGTCCTCGCCCATTTTGAGGAAAAATTTTCGCGCTATCTTCAACAGATGACCTGGGTAAATTTCGGCGGCGGCCACCATATCAGCCGTGAGGACTACGATGTCGATTTACTCTGCCGGACGATAACAGACTTCCGCGCTCGCCATGGCAATATTCAAGTCTACCTCGAACCAGGGGAAGCGGTGGTGCTGAACGCCGGGGTTTTCGTCACCTCTGTTCTCGATGTCCTTGACCGCCAGCCGCCAGTCGCCATCCTTGATTGCTCGGCAGAGACCCATCTCCCTGATGTCCTGGCCATGCCCTACCGCCCCTACATTATTGGCGCTGGCAAGGCGGGCGAGCAACCATATACCTATCATCTTGGCGGCATCTCATGTCTGGCCGGCGATGTTTTTGGCGATTATTCCTTCGCCAGGCAATTGCAAGCTGGCGACCGGCTGGTCATGACCGACATGGCCCTGTATACATTCGTTAAAAACACCACCTTCAACGGCGTTGAGTTGGCCGAAATCTATGTTGTCGATGAAAGTGACGGCCTGCGTTCGCTGCGCCGTTTCTCTTTTGACGACTACCGCGGGAGGATCGCATGAATTTTCATGGCGATGATGTCAGGCCGTCGCCGCCGGAAAAGGCTCTGTTTCACGTCATTGCCGCACCGATGGAACAATCGGTATCCTACGGCGTCGGCGCGGCGCGCGGGCCAGCGGCCATTATTTCCGCTTCACGGCAACTGGAACTTTTGACCGATTATGGCGTGCCAGCCGATCACGGCATTTACACAGCAGCGGTCGATTGCCAGGGCGATACGGCGGCGGCCCTTGCCCGCATCGAAGAAGCAGTCGCTTACACCTGTGGCTTAGGGAAAATTCCAGCGCTACTCGGCGGCGAGCACACGGTGACTTTGGGGGCAATCCGGGCACTGAAAAAATTTCACAGTCATTTCGGCGTCATCCATTTTGACGCCCATGCCGACCTGCGCGACCGCTATGAAGGTTCGCCTTCCAGCCATGCCTGCGTTATGCGCCGCGTACACGAATTGGGTGTGCCGTTGTTTCAAATCGCCACGCGAGCATACAGTCTTGAGGAGCAGAAATACCGACAAGAAAATACCACCAGTCTGGCTTTTGTCGATGCCCGCGACCTCAGCGGCCAGGCCAACCTAGTCTTGCCCGCCTTCATACCGGAAGAAATCTATATCAGTTTTGATGTTGATGCCTTTGATACTGCCGTCATGCCGGCCACCGGCACGCCGGTTCCCGGTGGCTTGAGTTGGTGGCGGGCGATGGACCTCCTCGAACAGATCATGGCAAATCGCCATTGCATCGGCCTTGATGTGGTCGAGTTGGCGCCGATAGCCGGCTTGCATTTTGCCGACTTCACAGCCGCGCAACTGGTCTACAACCTGATGGCTCTGACCGCCCAATCCGGCACTGCCGATCAGTTGACGCTTTCAAGGGGCAGCGACTGGCATAACCGAGCCGCCACCTTCGACGACTTGAACCAATAATTCATCCCATCTTGTCGCGAAACATGAACCAGGCGGCGGCCAAGAGGCACAAGGCCGCCCATAAATAATCCAGTTTCAGTGGCTCTTTCATGTACAGATAGGAAAAGGGAAAAAACAGCGACAGGGTAATGATCTCTTGCAGCACCTTCAGTTGGCCGAGGTTCAAGGCTGTATAGCCGATGCGGTTGGCCGGTACCTGGAGCAGATACTCGAACAAAGCGATGCCCCAACTGCAAATCGCCGCCACCAACCACGGTTTGTCACCGAGGTTTTTCAGATGGGCGTACCAGGCAAAAGTCATGAACAAGTTACTGGCCAAAAGCAGTAGCACAGTTTTGACGACAGGATGGGCAATGTTCATTTTCTCTCCTTTATGCGAATGAGTGCTTTTCTACCACGCGTCTTTTTCCGCGGCAAGAAACACTGGCGACCGACGCTGAAGTTCGTCTTGGGCCAATCTCCACTTTCATGGTAAATTAGCTGTCGGCCTGCAACTGGCTCGGCGCAAACGTAATGAAGTTTTTTACGGAGGTTTCATGGATATTTGCGTTGATTTTGACGGCACTTTGGTTGACCATCGCTATCCGAAGATCGGCCAGCCGGTGCCAGATGCCATTGAGTGGCTAAAGAAATTTGAAAATTATGGTGCCCGGATTATCCTCTATACCATGCGTTCCGACAGTGACCAGTATGGCCCGGTCCTGACCGAGGCGGTTAACTATGTCAAGACCGCCGGCATCAACCTGTATGGCATCAATCACAACCCGGATCAGGATGGCTGGACCACAAGCCCCAAGGCCTACGCCGATTTGTACATTGATGATTCCGCCGTCGGTTGCCCGCTGACGCGGATTAAAGGCTTCACCCGTCCCTGTGTCGATTGGAAGAAAGTCGGTCCCTATGTCGAACAGCTGTTGTTGTCCCGGCACTGAACCGGCCCGTCCCACGCCGGAAGAAATTGCCGGCATTCTGCGCCGGGCATTGGCCGTTCCCGGCCTGATCGACGCTGGCGACAGCGCCGTGATTTTTCACGATTTGTCCTTTATGGTCAGCCGCTGCCAGGCTATACAAGGTGTTTTTCCCACCAATGCCCTGCACACCCTGGCGGTCAAAGCCAATCCACTGGCAGGGGTGCTGCGCCGGGCCGTGGCCAGCGGCATGGGCCTGGAAGCGGCAAGTTTAGCCGAACTGCATCTGGCCCTGGCTTCCGGTGCACCACCTGCGCGCATCGCTTTTGATTCTCCTGTGAAAACCTCGGAGGAACTGGCCTTCGCTTTAGGGCAAGGTGTCCATATCAATGCCGACTCCCTTGAAGAATTGGCGCGGATTGCTGACTTGCCGCAGCTTAGGGAAAGCGCCAGCGTCATCGGCCTGCGCATCAATCCCCAGGTTGGCTTTGGCGCCATCGCTCAGACCAGCGTCGCCGCCGGGTATTCAAAATTCGGTGTGCCGCTTCACGAAAAGCGCCGAGAAATCATTGCCGCCTTTACTCGTTATCCCTGGCTGCGCGGTCTGCATGTCCATATCGGCTCACAGGGTTGCCCGCTATCTTTACTTGTTAAGGGGATCAAGACTGTTTTCACTTTCGCTGAGGAAATCAACGAGCAAATGGCGGCCAGCGAGTCATCTGCCTGGACAGACAAACAGTTGGAGGTGTTCGATATCGGTGGTGGCCTGCCAGTTTGCTACCGCGACGACCAGCCACCAGTCACCGTCGCCCGTTACGCCAACTCCCTCTATGAAACCATACCGGAACTGTTTACGGACAACTGGCGGATCATGAGCGAGTTTGGCCGTTTCGTTCAGGCCAACGCCGGTTGGGTTGTAAGCCGCATCGAGTATGTGAAAAAAGGGGCGACATCGACCATTGCCGTTCATGTTGGCGCCGACCTTTTCCTGCGCCGCTGCTACCGTCCGGACGACTGGCACCACGATCTCTTTATCACCGATGCCAGCGGCCACATCAAAACCGGTCGGCAACAGCCCTACGTGGTGGCTGGTCCGCTTTGTTTCGCCGGCGACATGTTGGCACGGCGGGTAAATTTGCCTACGGCGCAAGCCGGCGATTTCCTGATTGTCCGTGATGCTGGCGCCTATACCCTGTCAATGTGGTCACGTTACAACAGCCGTCAGATTCCAAAGGTGATTGCTTGTGATGGCGATAGCTTCACACTGCTGCGTAGGCGGGAAAGTCTTAAAGAGGTGCTGGCTTTCTGGGGGTGAGCAATGTACAGAGCGTATTACGCTGTCCACAGTATGGCCGATGATTTGATTAAAACCAATAAAAAATGTGAGTCATCCCGGCAACTTTCACCAAAAAACTGTTTTCAAGTGAGCGATGGGCATTGAAATCGAAAAAAAATTTCTGCTGGTGGGTGACGGCTGGCGCGGCCTCGACGCCGGCCGCCTCTACCGTCAAGGTTATCTTAATTCGGAAAAAGGGCGGACTGTGCGGGTGCGCTTGGTGGAAGAACGCGGCTACCTGACCATCAAAGGCCCAACACTGGCTGGTGGCGTTCGCGCCGAGTATGAATATGAAATTCCCTTTGCCGACGCCGTCGAGATGCTGGACACTCTTTGCCTGCACCCGTTGATTGAAAAGCGCCGTTACCACATCAGGTTCAAAGGATTTATCTGGGAAGTCGATGAATTTTTCGCTGATAACAAGGGGCTGATAGTAGCTGAAATTGAGTTGTCAGCGCCGGACGAGCTCTTTGAAAAACCGCCATGGATCGGCAAGGAAGTGACCGATGACCCGCGTTACACCAACGCCGCCTTGAGCAGGCATCCCTACGGCTTGTGGCTTAGGCAATAATCGGAAAACCGCTGGCTTTTGCCCAAATCCAGCAAATATTTTCTGTCAAAACAACCTTGTTTGCCATCATGTTTTCCCGTGATGGTGAAGAGGCCATAGATGATATTGACGGCGCGGCTATGCGCCAGGATAATAAACCTTTTCTTTTATTCACGGCCACACTGGGAAGCACCTTGACGTCAAACTGGATGACTTTTTTGCCAACCCGGCGTTGCGGCAGATGAGGGGGCACAACCGGAATCTGGGCGACGCCCCCAATGTATAGTGTTGTAATTTTTGCCGACAATCCCACAAACAAGCCGAATAAATCCAGTCAATTACCGTACCGACCAATTGGCAGTGCCGTTGAAATCATCATTATTTAGAGTTGGCTTGACGACATTATTCAATTCCATGGCAACACCAGCTTTAATTAGTTTATCGTTCTGATAAACATTTGCCGAGTCAACATCCATGGCATAGGTTGTGTCACCATTCAAGTGTTTCGACTGGACGATGAAAGTGGTAGCGGTCAGGCCAGCAGCCGGTATCTCATTGGTTATTGCCCCTAAAGAAACCCCATTTCCAATAGAGAGCGGTTCTTGCTTCGCTGTCCCGTCGCTCAGTGTGGTCAGCAAACCATTCAAGGTTGCGCCGCCGCCAATAGATAGAACGCCTGTATCTTTAGGAGCAACCGGATCGGTACCAGGAGGTTGCGCCTGACCAGAAACGCCATATTGCGAAGCGACGGTGAAGATCGCGGCTTCCGATGAAAAGGCGTTTTTTAGGTCGCTCAGGGCACTGGCGTTAAATCCTTTTATGCGGAAACTGTTGATTTGGGGGATGGCGATGACCGCCAGGATGCCGATGATGGCAATAACAATCATCAACTCGACCAGGGTAAAGCCGTTTTCTCTCTGCCATTTTTTCTTCATTGCTGCACCCTCCTTGATGGGGATTGGGAATGTCGGCTTTTATAGCCGATGTTCACTTGTACACCCTTTAGGCAAGTAGTCTGTCATATAATACAGACGGATGGAAAAAGCTGCCGTAGTGAAACGGTATAATTTTTATCTTGTTATTTCAATGCAATAAATATTCCAATTATTGTTCATCGGCCCACGGACCGATGGCCCGGCGGACTTGGCTTTGCCATTCGTTTTCCGATGGTTGTCGGGGCGTTGGCGCCTGATGTTTTTATGACGCTCCTTTACTTCTTTTTGTCATTGGTGGCTACGCATATAAAAAAACAATCGATATATCATATAATTATAAAAATTCAATACCCACTAAGTAGAAAAAATGTCGCGCGATCTCTTCCTTTACTTCCCGCCCTATCATCGCTATCTATAGGAAAATTGAATCTCCACCCAGAAATTTTTGGTAACAGCCATGAAAAAAATTGTTATCCTTGGCTATGATGCGGTAACCTCTTTGGGATGCAATCTTGACGAACAGTGGCAACGACTGTGCCAGGGTGAAAGCGGCGTTGGACCTTTGACCCGTTTT
>JAIRRG010000142.1 GCA_031256095.1 Desulfobulbaceae bacterium | reverse complement strand
CTGCTCGCCCATCAGGTCGGATTTGACCTCGGCGATAAACGACGATTGCAACACACCGGCGCGGTCGCCGCCGGTGCCGCAGGCATAGGCTTTGGCCATTTCCCAGCCGTAGCCGTCCGGGTCGTTTTCGCCATGGACGGCGATCAGGGTCGGCACGCCAAAGCCGCGTTTATACTCTTCGCGCACCTCGGTTCCCGGCGCTTTTGGCGCCACCATGATAACCGTCAGGTCTTTGCGAATTTTGATGCCTTCCTCAACGATGTTGAAGCCGTGCGAGTAGGAGAGGCAGGAGCCTTTTTTCATCAGCGGCATAACCTCGGTGACGACGGCGCTGTGTTGCTTGTCGGGCGTCAGGTTGATGACCAGATCGGCGGTGGGGATCAACTCTTGATAAGTGCCAACCTTGAAGTCGTGGCTGCTGGCGTTTTTGAAGGACTGGCGCTTCTCCTTGATTGCCACATCGCGCAGGGCATAGCTGACGTCAAGGCCGCTGTCGCGCAGATTCAGACCCTGGTTCAGGCCCTGGGCGCCGCAACCGACGATGACGATTTTTTTGCCGCGCAGAAAGGCGACGCCGTCAAACTCATCATCTTCCATGAGACGGCACTGCGACAGCTCTTCCAACTGCCGACGCAGCGGCAGCGAATTGAAATAATTTTCACCCATTGTGGTTTTCCTCTCTGAGAGTCAAGATTTTTGGCGGTTGCGCCGCCGGAACCGGCACGCCGAAGCCGGCACTGCCGGAACCAGCGACAGGCAACGATATTGACAACGCCAGGCGGCGTCAAGCGATTATTTCAAACCACGCCATACCGTCTTTTCTGGATTTTCCTGGCGCGGAACGATATAACTTCCGCATGAAATAAATGCGTCAACATGGCAGTTGTCAGTACCACCATCATGAGGAGGGAAAAATGAGCAGTCCCAGCGGCTATGACCGATTATTGCAAGTTGGGCGTCCGCCAGCAATCGCCCGGCTGTTTCCAAATTCAAAAGCGCTTCTGGTCAGCGGCAAGGTCATTGACCGGGCGCTGATGAAAAAGGGCCAGGCCATGACCATGGCCGCCAATGGCCGCTCCTACGCGGTGTTGCGCGGCGCCCTGCAGGCGGCTGAACGGGCCGACGCGGCGATCATCATCGAAATTGCCCGCTCGGAATGCAACTATTGTCCCGTCAACTTCTTCAACATCGCCCGCCAGGTCGATGCCGTCTGCAACGAACTTGGCATTACCGTGCCGGTGGCGGTGCACGCCGACCACTACGGCATCAAAAAAGAAGACGACATCCCTTACGCCTGCCAGGAAATCCCGGCCATGTTCGAGCAGGGCATCACCTCGATTGCCATCGACGCCTCGCACATGACCGACGACAAAAATCTTTTGGCCAACATTGAACTGAATCAGTACATCCCGAAATGGGCCGGCCTGGAAACGGAAGTCGGTGAAATTAAGGGGGCGCAGGGTCTGTCCACGGTAGAAGACGCCTCGTTTCTTATCCAGGGTTTGAATGCCCATGGCATCTGCCCGGACTGGATCGCCCTGAACAACGGCACCACCCACGGCATCGAGGCCAGCGGCCAGGGCATTCAGGTCGATCTGACCGCCAGCATCCATGAGGCGCTGCGGCCCTACGGCACCTCCGGGGCGCAGCACGGCACCTCCGGTAACAGTTCCGACAAATTGCGGGCCATTGCCGCTGAGACCCATACAACCAAGGCCAACGTCGCCACCGCCTTGCAGATGGTCTCCTGGGGCCTCGAAGTCAACGACTACGGCAACGCCATTTTCGATGAGGCCGGAAATTTCAAAAAAGTCAAAGGCGAGGGCCTGTCGGAAGAGTTGTGGGCCGAGATGGTTGCTTACGCCGAGGGCAAGGGCTGGAAAAAGGGCGATTACAAAAAGCTGAATCTGCCCTTCGAGATGAAAATTCTCGCCCAGCCGCAAGCGGTGCGCGCACGCATGTACAAACGGGTCGAGGATTTTGTCTACGGCATGTTGACCCAGGTGATGAACGCCGAAGGCACGGCCTCGATTGCCCGCGACATCATTGCCAAAGCCGGCGGTTACGACCTTGGCCCCAAGGCCAGCGCCATCGAAAAGGCCGCCGATTGGACAAAAGAAAAGATTTTTGAAAAGGCCAAGGATTTGGGCGACGGCAAAGGGCCGGCTGGTAATTTCGACGATTGATTGCAATCATCATCACCGCCATGGCTAGGGTGACCGGCTGACCCCAAATTACTCGCCCTGGCGCGGAAAGACGGCCACAACCGCCAGCACCGACAAACTGTGACCACACCCAGCGGCTGGCGACCTGCTGGGCGGCAAGGCAGTCGAAATCAGAACAAAACAAAAAGCAATCCGGCCAGGCGGCCTTGCCCCTCATGATGCCGCGCGGCTGTTCAATAACGCTGCAAAAAGGATGGAAGACCATGGGGAAAAAACTTGATCTGGTGTGGATGGTCAGCAGGGAATATGGCGATCTGGCCGGAGCCGGCGGCGTCAAAGATGTCGCCCAGCAACTGGCCGAAGTTCTGGCGGCCGAAGCGGAAATGCGCGTGCGCGTCGTCCTGCCCGCCTATGGCTTCATCAATCCCCAGAAATACGGCTTCACTCTCCTCGACGAGCCGCGTTTCCCCGGCCAACCGCTGCAATTCATCGTCGATATGAACTATGGCGCCGAGGAGCGCGAAGAAGTCTGCCACGTCTGGTGGCGCGAGGAAGGCCAAGTGCGCCTGTATCTGATTGAGGCCCAGCGCTTCCACGAAAAAAAACATCCCTACACCAACATCGACGGCCGCGGTCATTACGACTACTTCGCGATGAACGTCCTGCTCCAGAAAAGCGTCCTTGAACTGATAATCATCCTCGGGGAAAAGCCCGATGTCATTCACTGCCACGATGGTCACACCGCCCTGATCCCGGCCTTTATCCATCAATGCCTGGGCTGGCGCGGCTATTTTCGTGAAACCGGCTGTCTGGTGACGATCCATAACG
>JAIRRG010000089.1 GCA_031256095.1 Desulfobulbaceae bacterium | reverse complement strand
CTTTAACAGAGTATTTTTATCCACCGCCATTGCCGCCTCACAGCGGGCGCGGATGGCGGCGATTTTTTTCGGCGTCATCATCATCCACCTCACGCGATAACCGGTATCTCCGGCAACTTTTCCCGCAGCCAGGCGGCAATGGCGGCCCGTGCCGCGATCTTCCAACGCCCGCCGTCGGCCTGCGTTATTTTGATTTTGAAGTTATCGCCATCCTCCTTCAATCGTATCAGGCAGGACACCTCTGGCTGCTCAATTTCGCAAAAGGTCTGAAACGGGCGCAACTGCAAAATATTCCGTACATCTTCCGTCCCGGTTCGGGTAATGCCGCTCTTTACGGCGGCCCGCTGCGACAGACCATCATCGCTGACGGTAATACTGGTGCCGCCTTTGAGGTGGCTGATCATGGCGATAATGTGATCCCGGTCTGGCGACGGCATAAAACCGGTTTGCAGCCAGCAAATCGCGTCAGTGACCGCTATATCGACCTTAAAAAAGTGGTTCGGTGATGGCGAAACTGCCTGCAAATAAATTCGCCGCCGCCACTCCGGCGGCATAAGGTCGGAAACGACCTGGACAGCATCGGCGTCGAGCAGAAAGGCCAAGTGCTTTTTATCCTCTGGGAACTCGAAATTGACGAAATCGACGACGCCCTGCAAGCTACTGACATGCATGGTTTCAGGCATCGCTGGCATGATCGGTTTCATCGTCGCCGAATCAAAATTCCGGCCATCCAGGAAAATGGGACTTCGCTGCGAGATTTCTAAAATTTTCTCAATTGTTTCGGCTTTCATTGCTCATCCTCTTTGCTATTTTTCGACAAATCCAGCGCCTCGCCGATTTCTTCGCATTTCCGCACTAATTCAAGAACGCTGCGGTTCGACTGCATGGCAAAAACGCCTTTCTCCACCATGAGAATCCTGGCATCATGCTTGAATGGATGCACCGGCGCCAACTTGCTGCTGACGCCAAGTTCAACAACCACATCCTCGCGGATGCGTTCATTCGGCGATAATTTCAGCGTCAGCGTCACTAGCCGCGCTTTTTTGGCGTCGGTGTTAATGTCGATGATGTTCGCCGCCACCTTATCCAGTTCGAAGCGCAGCATCTCCATGGCCGCGTCCACCGTTGTTCTATCGATCCTCATTTTGCCGCCTCCTTTTTAATTTACCTTTTACCGCGCCTTTTATTGGGAAAAGGGCGGTACAAGATAGGCCCTCTGTTCCTCTTTAATTTACGTTGCTGCGACCAGCAGAAGAATGCCCAACCGCATACCCAACCCGCGCCCAGCGCCGACAGCATCATTATCAAGTCTATCATCACGCCATCTCCTCGTGGTTGGCCGCGGCGGCCAAGGCCAGAGCCTCCGCCTGGTCGCGGTAAAATTCATCATTAAACCGCTCGATGTTTCGCTCGATGTTTCCCGAATGTAATGGCTCATCCGGATACTTGATTCTGGCAACAAAATAGCCAAATCCAGGGTTATTAAAGACTTCCCATTTCATCACACGACCTCCTTTTTCTCAGCCGGCTTGATTCCGTCGGCAATCATGCTGGCTTTGACCAGGCAGACTTCAGCTTTGGCTTTACGGTTCTTCCAATCGTAGTAGCGCCGCGTATACTGGTCGCAGGCGATAAAGAGCATATCCGCCTGCGCCTCGGTCAGGTTGGCTGGCTCGTTTTCATCAATGCCGCCGGCTAAAAGCTCGATTTCCTCGTCTGTGAGTTTCTCTTCAATCATGGCGCTGCCTCCGTTTTAGGCACTTTGCCCGGCCAGAAATTCTGACAACCCCTTGGGCTTCGGGCCGGTTGGTATATCAATAGGCTCCGGCAGTAATTCAATCGGCAAATCTGGAAAAGCCTCACAAATGGCGCGGTGGTGACGCACCGGCATGCGGGATTTACGAATAAAGACATTGATGGAGGTGTCGCTGACGCCGCAGGCTCGCGAGAAATCGCCGACCTTGACGTTGTGCAAATACATCCAGCATCGCAGGTCATCGACGCGGCTATTACCTTGTAGTTTAATTGCGGTTTTGTTATAATTTCCCTTTATTTTCATAATGCTTTTCCCGCGTTTATAGCTTCAATGATAGTGGGCATAAACGGCTCCAGTTATTGGTTTTGCAATTAAATTATAGTTATATTACTATGAAAGACGATGGTAAAGGAAAGTTGAATTATGGTCAAGCAAAAAAAATCAAACAGCTCATCTTTTTTGCAAAATGATGTCAAAAAACGCCTAAAGGATTTCATGAAAGCAGCACATATTAACCAGCAAGAGCTTGCAATATCAGCAGAAATTTCAAAACAGGCAGTGACAGGATATATGGGGGATAGTCTTCCTACCGCGCCAATTCTCACCGCATGGTCAATTGAACTTGACTTGAACATCAACTGGTTACTGCTAGGCGAAGGGCCGATGTTTCGCCGGGAGATAGGGGGCGCCGATCAGCATGAGACGCGGAAACTGAAAGACGAGCTGACGGACGTGCTGCGGGAAAACCGCGACTTGAACAACGAGAATAAAATGCTGCGCGCGCAATTAGCCAGCGGCCAGCATGATGCTTTTCCGGCGCGGCCAGCCAGTGCCCATACTGGTCGCAGTGTTGCCCGTTCCGGGCAACCAGACAATGATTAGGAGAGTATTAAAATGGACGCCATCGCCACTGTCGCGCTTGTCATTTTTTTGCTCGCCGCCATCCTGGCTGTTGTCAGCCTGATTAAACCAGGGGCCGCTTTTTTCCTGAAAGACAAAACGAGGAAAAAAGCCTTTTTTTCCTATCTTGGCATTGCCTTCCTCGGCCTTGTGGTCATCGGCATAGCCGCGCCGAAGGTGGAAAAGAAGCCGGAAGGCGCAAAAAGCACGAACCAGCAAAGCAGCGTTGGCGACAAAAAAGAAGCGACTGTATCAGGCGAGCAGGCAGCCAAGGCGGAGTTACGGACTTTGTACCTTGAGTTCGAGGGGTTTATTAAATCTGGTGATATCCAAAAAGAGAGTTGGCTGGATACCGCGAAACGCCGTGTATGGACGGAACGCCTGGAGAAAATTTGCGGTGGGAGTCTCTTTACTCCCGACCTTAAGAAATCTGGGTGCGATATTGCGAGCAATCTTT
>JAIRRG010000035.1 GCA_031256095.1 Desulfobulbaceae bacterium | reverse complement strand
TCAGCGGCCAGGCCCACGACCAGCCAAGATGGTTGCCAAGGCCGGACGGGTCGGCGTTGTCGCGCCGCGCCATCTGGTTGCCGGCCTCGGTCCAGCAACCGGCGTAAATCCAGCAGCCGGAGGCGGTGCTGCCATCGTCTTTCAGTTGGGCAAAACTCGCCACCTGCTGCCCCTTTTTCAGGATGACTTTGCCATCTTTATCAGTCTGATCAGCCAAGGCCTTGCCGTTGATCTCTCTGGCGACTTCCGCGGCGTCGGGATCGCGCGGTTGGGAATAGTTCCAGCTCATGCCGAGGAAAGAGTCTTTGCCGGTGCCCCCTTCCTTTTCGTACAGCTCGCGCAGTTCCATCATGATTTCGGCGATGACGCCGCTATCGCCCTTGCCCTCGCCGGGCGGATCGGCCCCCTTCCAGTGCCATTGCAGCCAGCGCCCGGAGTTGGTGATTGAACCTTCCTCCTCGGCAAAACAACTTGACGGCAGGTTGAACACCTCGGTCTGAATCCGACCGCTGTCAACATCATTGTACTCGCCTTCGTTGCGCCAAAAGTTGGCGGTCTCGCAATCCATCGGGTCGATGACCACCAAAAATTTCAGCTTCGACAGGGCCCGGATGCTCTTGTTCGTGTTTGGCATCGAGGCGACGAGGTTGTAGCCCTGGACAAGAAAGCCGTTGACTTCGCCATTTTCCATCATATCGATGAAGCGCATGGTGTCGTAGAGCTTGTCCATCTTCGGCAGCCAGTCGTAGTGGAAATCGTTGTCCACTGTCGCCTTGTCGCCGTACAGGCTTTTTAGGAAACTGACCATGAATTTCGGATAATTGCTCCAGTAATTGACCTGACCCTGGGCCGTGGCCTTCGGGGTGACGGCGGCCAGATACGATTTGAGGTCGGGCTGTTTTTCATTGGGCAAGGCCAGATAGCCGGGAAGGGCGCTGGCCATGCTGCCAATATCAGTTATTCCCTGGACATTGGTATGACCGCGAAGAGCGTTGATGCCGCCGCCGGGCATACCGATGTTGCCAAGCATGAGCTGGATGACGGCCATGGCCCGGATGTTCTGTGAGCCGACGGTGTGCTCGGTCCAGCCCAGGGCATAGAGCGAGGTCATGGTTTTGTCCGGGGCGGCGGTCTCGGCGATCATCTGACAGGCTTTGAGAAAATCCTCTTGCGGCGTGCCGCAGACGCGGGCCACCATCTCCGGCGTGTAGCGGCTGACATGCGCTTGCAAAAGATTCCACACGCAGCGGGGATCCTGCATGGTCAGGTCGCGCTTGGCGAAGCCTTGGTCATCAAGCTGATAGTTCCACGACGATTTGTCGTACTGTTTGCTGGTTGCGTCCCAGCCGCTGAACAGGCCGTCGGTAAAGGCGAAATCGTCACGGATGAGGAAGGTGGCGTTGGTGTATTCGCGGACATATTCTTTCTGATAGGTTTCATTCGCTATCAAAAAGTTGATGACGCCGTTCAAAAAGGCGATGTCGGTGCCGGGACGCAAACGGACGTGTTCGTCGGCCACCGCCGCCGACCGCGTGAAGCGGGGATCGACGACGAGGATCTTGGCTTTATTGTGGATCTTGGCGTCAATCGCCCAACGGAAGCCAACCGGATGGGCTTCGGCGGCGTTGCCGCCCATGACGAGAATAAGATTGGCGTTTTTGATGTCAACCCAATGGTTGGTCATGGCGCCGCGGCCAAACGAGGGGGCAAGACCTGCCACCGTTGGCGCGTGTCAGATGCGGGCGACGTGATCGAGGCAGACCATCCCCAGGGCACGGGCCAGCTTTAGCGTCAAAAAACCCGTCTCGTTGCTCGATGAGGTGCAGGCGAACATGCCGGTGGTGGTGTAGCGGTTGACGGTAACGCCCTGGGCGTTCTTCTCGACGAAGTTGGCGTCGCGATCCTCTTTCATGTGGCGGGCAATGCGGCTCAGGGCCTCGCGCCAGGAAAGGCGCTTCCACTCCTTGGCGCCCGCCTCGCGCACCATCGGATAGCGCAGGCGGTATTTGCTGTTGACGAGATCAACGAGACCGGCCGCCTTCGGGCACAGGGCGCCGCGGCTGACCGGATGGTCGGGATCGCCCTCAATATGGAAGATATGTTCCTTGCTGTTGCCGGCGCCGTCGCCGCGGCTGTACATCAACAGGCCGCAGCCGACCGAACAGTAAGGACAGGTGTTGCGGGTCATCCTCGCTTGTGAAATTTTGTAGGCCCGCGCCTCAGCCAGCGCCGGTTCCGGGGCAAAGCCCAGCGTGGCCATGGTTGAACCGGCCATACCGCCAGCGCAGAGTTTGAAAAACCGCCGTCTGTTCATACGACCTCCCTCGCAGATAGAGCAGCCACGATTGCCGTGGGCGGAACACTATGCCCCGTCCTCCCGGAACCGTTGGCAGGGAAAAAACATCGATCTTGATTGGTGAATTACTTTTGTTTTGCTGTTTGCGCAACTGGGAAAAAGTGAAGTTTTTTTTTCAGCCGCGAGAATTTTCAGAAATTTATTTTCAGAAATTTCAATCTGATATCTTTTGATTTTTTCCAGCGATGACCAACAGTTGATTGCGAGCGGTAGCGACCGTCGCCGTCCACAGCGCCTGGCGCTGGAGCGGGCTAGTTGCTCTTTTTGTCAATTTTTTTTATAAGAGAGTAAAAAAAATGTAAAGGTTACGGCGGGGAAAATATACCACAGGCAGCGGACAGGCTGGTGTTTCCCTGCAAACAAAGGGCATCTGATGGACAACAATGGAATTCGCCGAATCCGTTATCTGCCGCCATCTTGGGCACTGAATGTGTTAAAGTTAAAGGATGTATGGATTGGGAAATTTTCGGCGGATGAGGCGATAGTTTACTTACGCTCTGGCAAATCAATCCGCTGGCAAACGCTGGCATGGATTAGATGACGGATGTGAAAAAGAACATCAACGGCTTCACTTTGGTCGAAGCCATGGCCGTCGTGGCTCTGATCGCGATAATAGGCGTGATAGCGATACCGGCTCTCATGCAAGCCCGGCTGAATAGTGACCTGCGAGCGGCGGCTTATGAAATAATGGGCGGCATCGAGTGGGCCAAGTCGGAAGCGGCCAAACGTAATGTATGCGTTGGCATCAACTATGATCCCGCCACCTTTATCGCGCCGGCCAACGCCCACAACACCGACTATCAAATTTTCCTTGATGACAATTGTAACGGCATCCAGGAGGCCGGGGAATCGGTGCTGCGCGCGGCATGGCTGAAAAACAAGGCGAACATCACCTGGAATCTGCCTCCGGCTAGCCCGCGTTCTTTTCGCATTTCTCCAAGAGGGCTGATGAATAAACAACCTGGCAATATACAGTTGATGCGTGGTGACAGCGACCGCTGTTACCGGCTAACCGTTGGCCGCACCGCCGGCGTAAAAATCGCCGCTTCTCGTGTTAGTGGCGGCGGATGTCCGTAGATATTGACGGCAGGCGCGTGGGACGGGGAAACAAATCGCATTTTCCGCCTTGTTCGCGCTAAACAAATAATTTTATTTATAAATCAAAACTTATATAGTAGTCCCTGTCATTGCGAGGAACATAGTGAAGAAGTAATCAATTTTTTTAATTTATCCATGAATATTGATTGCTTTGCTTCGCTCGCAATGACACAGAAAGTTATTCAAGTTTTAATTTAGAAATTATACAATACGCTATTGTCAATGGACACGACCATATCCGGGCATTTCCGGGAACAAGGATTCACCCTGGTTGAATTGCTGATGGCCATGGCCATCAGCGGCCTGATCGTAGCCGCCTTGCTGGCCTTTTTCTGGGCCCAGGAAAATACCGCCAATACCCAGCAAGGCGTGGCCTTAATGCAGGGCGATCTTGTGGCCGCCGCCCAGACGCTGGCCCAGGATATTCGCATGGCCCGCTATAATCCTCGCGGCGAGGCGCAGTTGCCGCACGCCAATTGCGCCGGCAATTTCACGCCTGATTTTCAGACTGGCGTTGCTTTTAACAACAGTGCCTGTTCGTTGCCAACCTCCGTCAGCACCGACGCCACCAATTTGGCCTTTGTCAGTGACCACGACGGCAATGGGAAAATTTCCGCCACCGACACACCGCTAGAGCAAGTTGCCTATCGTTTTCAGAGAGCTTCAGGGGCCAATTTGGGACGATTGCAACGTTACAACCCCAGTTCCGGTATCAGTACCTGGCCGGATGTGATCGAGAATATTGACGGTCTTGAGTTTCTTTACGAACTCGATGGCGGCGTCTTTACCTGCAAGCCGGCGGCGGCGCAGTTGCCCAGTATCCAGGCGGTGTGGGTGACGATTCTGGCGCGCGCCGAACTGGCGACAAGAGGCTACAGCAATACCGACAATTACGCCCAAGAGCGGGCTTCGGTGGGGAGAATCGCCGTGAGCGACAGCAGTTGCAACCTCACTGCCGGCAATTTCAATGGCGGCAAGCCCTATAACGACAGCTTCCGCCGTCAACTGCTGACCTTTGCCGTGCGCTGCCGTAATTGAGAGGAGTGGATGAGCCATTCACCAACAATCGTAAGCGCCAGCGGCGGTTTCACGCTGGTTGAAGCCCTGATCGCCGTTGCTGTCCTGATGATCGGTGTCCTCGTGTTGGAAAAAAACGTCATTTCCTCGCTGACGAACAATGCCGCCTCGCGGCGCTCGGCTGTCGCCACCTCTTTTGCTTCCAGCCAGTTGGAGCATTTACAGGCCCGGCCTTTTGACGATGCGGCGACAGCGCCGTTTCCACAACTGAATGATGTCAATAATGATGGGATAAACGGCCTGAACAACACGGTGGCGGTAAATGGTGATGTCCTGGCCGATCACGCCATGGTCTGGAACAGCCAGGATCAAAGTGGCGGCAGAAACGCCATCCCGCGATACCTTGCCCAAGGCGAGAACCTGACCGATGCCGGTCCCTGGGATTTTGTTCTGTTTTGGAACATCGACAACAGCGGCGATCGGCAAAAAAAAGAGATTCGCCTCATCTGCCGTTGGCGCGACGCCGGCCGTGGCAGCAACATTGACCAGACCCGTATCCCAGCCAAGCTTGAGGGCGGGTCACTCAGAGAATATCTTGCTCGCTTTGGTAATCAGGAATTGGTGCTGCGTTATGTTAAAGCCGATATTTGATCATTTTGTCAGGATGAAAAACGGCATTCTTTTTTCTTTACCAAAGCCCTTGATTCGGTCCGGCGCCTTGGCAACAAGTGGAGAAGGCGGCTTTGTCCTGATCACGGTTATGCTGGTCATGGTGCTTCTTCTCGCTCTGGCCTTGGCCGCCGCCAGTACTTCGGTTCTCAATACCATGATCGAAAACAACAATCGCCAGTACACCGTGCACTTCCATGCGGCGGAAGGGGCGGCCATGGAGGCGGCGCAACTCCTGAACGCCGAAGAGGATCCAGCCATACTCAATCCGGCTTCGGGAATCGAGGCGTTGCCCGTGCCCGCCTGCGTGACGCCACCCTGTCCTCCGGCCCGGCTGGTGATCGTCAAACAGGTAAAGAATAATCCGGCCCTTGACCCGGAAGATGCCTACTATTCAGAAAATCCTTTGGCGACACAGTACGATGATAATCCGGCATTATGGAATCCTTCCCCCGGCGATCTGGCGCCACAACCACGCCAGGCGGCAATCGGCGCCGACGAACCGGCAATGAAGGTGCAACAGGTGGTTGTCTACAAAGGATCGCCCCTTGGAGAGTCCCTCGTCGATGGTGACAAGGTCTACCAGTACGAAATTTATGGCCGGGCGGCAAAGGCTTCATCTCAGCCGGGAAAAGGCGATACCGCCGTCACCATTGCCATTGGCTACAAACGCAGGATGCTGAATTAGAACGCCTGCAAAATCAGATTGATGGTTCTGTTTCTCTGATGGCGAAGATGGCGAATACCCGGCTTTGTTTGCTGGTACAGATAAGCTGAGCGCCAATAAAAAACAGGGAAATTTCATGACGGGATGGCAAGAAAATATGCCAAGCAACTTCAGGGGAACACTGGCCTGTCTATGCGCTTTTCTCCTCGTTTGCTGTTTGGCCGCGCCCGAGGCGCGAAGCGCCATTGAAGCCGCCGGCTTGAGCAATAATCCGATGGAATTGGCGAAAAAAGCGGCGCCAAGCAATATCATGTTCATCATCGACAACTCCGGCAGTATGGACGCCGAATTTGCCACTGATGAAATGTGGGGATATTTTTCCGGTAACCGGTATCCGTTCGCCTTGGGTTCATCCGACCTTGGTCTCCTGTGGCGAGCGCGTTACAGCGGCGCCAACAGAATGTATTACAATCCGAATCAGCGTTATCGGATGTGGCCGCATTTTGATACACCTAATCACAATCAGGAGCTAATCACTCGCGCCCAGCTGCCTTATGTGCGAAACGATCCCCGCGACGCCACCGCGACCTGGGATTTAAGCCAGCCCTTCCACACCTTGGCCTCGCCGCCCAAAGGATTACCCGATATTCCTCGCTCGCATTACTATCTTTGGTACGACGCCAACGGCAACGGCAAGATTGATGACCGGGAAGTATGGCTTGTCACCTTAAAATGGCGCGGCGGCGCCGTTGAGCGCCACTACTTCAATTTTGACAAAGGAAACGACGGCATGGTGACGGCAAACGCCGACATGCTGGCCGCGAAAATAGGTGATAACGAACTGGTTGAGGTGGCGGAGGCCAATGTCCCCGCCGGGGTTAAGCCACATTGGCGAGATGATCTTGGATTAGAACACACGCCGACGCCGGAAGAGGAGCTGTTGAATTTTGCCAACTGGTATACCTATCACAGAAAGCGTTCTTTTGCGGCAATTAACGCCATATCAGAGGCCCTCGAGAGTTTGCAAGGGAATGCGGCGGGGGTAAGAGTTGGGCTTTATACCATCAATGGCGTCAATGACGGTTCGGTCAATGATGGTTCCGTCAATGACGGTTCGGGGGCGACAACGGAAGCGAGAACCGGATTGCATCCGATTAAAGCCCGACAGCCCGGCGCTGGCGGCATCCAGGATGATACGCCGCTGTTAAGACGATTGTTATACAATCTGCGGATGCCACCGGGGCCGCCGACGCCACTGCCAGAGGCATTCCAGGCGGTTGCCAGGTACTT
>JAIRRG010000008.1 GCA_031256095.1 Desulfobulbaceae bacterium | reverse complement strand
ATTCCTGCCAAAGATAACCATCTTTGAGGCCGTGGTCGAGAATCATCCACGGGAAGACGGTATCGGCATCGCCAGTTGCGGCGGCGTAATCGGCCACCGCCAGGCCGTGGCGCTTCATCGCCTGCGTCCACGGGCGACCCGACACCGCCATGTCGAGGAGAACTGGAGCCAGCCGCCGGTCGCCCTTGGCCAAAACCGCCTGCCAGAGGATATTTTCCGGTTTGTCGTGGCGGAAGCGGACATTGGCCAAGCCACGCACGGCTCGCCGCAACAGATGCAAGCGGCGGCGCAACTCGGCTACAGCATTTTTCGGGTCAGGCTCACCACCGAAGATATGATATTGCAGCGGCGTCCATGGTTTGGGCACAAAGCAATTGACTGACAGGCTTATCTCGCAGACACGGCCTCGCGCCCGGCCAAGCGGGTCGATTGCCGCCTTGATCTTTTCCACCAGCCGCGCCGCTTCATAGAGATCATCGTCGTTCTCCGTTGGCAGGCCAACCATCCAGTACAATTTTAATTTGACGATACCGGAAGTGGCCAGGCGCCCGGCAGCGGCAAGCAGCGCCTCTTCGGAAAGTCCCTTGTTGATCACGCGGCGTAGCCGCTCGGAACAGCCGTCCGGGGCAATGGCGGCGCTTTTCAGATGGCTCCCCGCCAAAAGCTCCAAGAGCGAATCACTGAGGGCGTCGGCGCGCAACGAGGAAAAAGATAGGTCGCAGTTTTCACCGGCAAGCGTCCGCGTCAGCCGGTCAAGAGTCTTGGGCGGCGCCGTCTCCATGCCCAAAAGACCAACGCGATCAACGCCAGCGGGTTTCGCCGCCAGAGCGGCGGCAATCGCCTCCTCTGTCCACTGCCGGGGCGGGCGGTAGACGAAACCGGCGGCGCAGAAGCGGCAGGCGCGCGAACAGCCGCGGCCCATTTCAATGAGAAAAAGATTGGCAAATTCACAGTGGGGAGAGAGGAGGCGCGAATATCCGGCCTCATCAAGATTTTCCGGAAAGGCGCGCTGGATGCGGGCGGGCAGATTGTCCGCCAAGGGGCGGTGGCCGAGGAAACGGCCTTGGGCGTACACCGCTTCGTACAAGGCCGGTGGATAGCAACCAGGCAGGGCGCGGCAAAGGGCAGCCAGCAGTTCCAGGCGGGGTTCATGCAAATCCTCCCACAACATCTCGATCAACCGCGGCAAAACCGCCTCGGCCTCGCCAATCACCAGAAGGTCGGCGAAGGGGGCGGCAACCTCCGGATTGACTGACAAGGCCACGCCGCCGATGACCACCAGCGGCGAGGCGGAGGAGATAGTCGCCTTACGCCGCGCCGCCAAGGTTTCAACGCCGCCCTGCACCAGCATGGCGGCCAAGTTGGGCAAATCTTCCTCGAAACTGACGCTGGCCATGATGATGGGAAAATCGGCCAGAGGCCGCCCGGATTCAAGCGACAGCGGCGGGCCATCTTCGGCGGCGAAGAAACGCTCGGCGACGAGGGAATCCTCCTGGTTCAGCAGGTGATAGACAAGCTGCATGCCCAGATTGGCCATGCCAACCGGGTAGGAGTTGGGATAGATGAGGGCGACGGGCAGTTTGCCCGTCCATTTCTTGCGGCTGGCGCCACGCTCCGCCGCGAACAGGTCACGGCGGAGCGGCAGGCGGGCGTGATCTCTCACAGCCATGAATCAATTGGCTATCTTCCTGATGAATTGCTGCGGCCCGACGGTCTCATCATCCTCGATCTTGATGTTGCCGACATGGTTTCTCGGCAGACCGGAAACCGGTTGGTCGTCGCCGAAGTCGGACGATGGAACTTGCGGTCCTTTCGGCGGCAAGCGCGGCTCAGAGATGACAATCGGACCGCTTGATGGCCCTCCCTTTTGGATGGAATCGCCGAAGCTACCCTTTTTGGGGACATCGGTTTGCTCGCCAACGCCGGTGGCGACCACGGAAACGACGACATCCTCGCCCAGGGATTCATCTTGGCTGATGCCGAATTTGATCAAGGCATCCTGGTGGCATTGTTTGGTGATCATTTCGATGGCGACGGCGAAATTCTCCAAGATAATATCCTCACCCTTGCCGCGCAGGTGCCAAAGCAAACCTTTGGCGCCGTCGATGCGCGAGTCATCCATCAGCGGGTTGTCAATGGCCTTCTGGGCCGCTTCCATGACGCGATTGTCGCCGGAAGCCCGGCCAACACCGATGACCGCTTTACCCATCCCCTTCATCGTCGTGTTGACATCGTTGAAATCAAGGCCGCTGTACGCACCCGTCAGATTGACCATATCGGTGATGGCTTGCACGGCCTGCATCAGCACGTCTTTGCCCATGGCGCCGGTGGCGTCGACAATGCTTTCCTTCCCCTTTTGTGACAGGCAGCGGTCATTGGGCAGGGTGATGATGGCGTCGGTATATTTGCTGAGTTCCTTCCAACCATCATCGGCCAGTCTGATTTTGAAATTTCCCTCGAAGAAGAACGGCATACCGACTACGGCCACGGTCAGGATATCCATGCCGCGGCTGGCTTTGGCAATGACCGGCGCCGCGCCAGTGCCGGTGCCGCCGCCCAAGCCGGCGGCGATAAACAGCATGTCACAACCACGGAGCAAATCCTTGATCTCGTCGAGCGATTCTTCAGCGGCCTGAGCGCCCAGGTCCGGCTTCATGCCAACGCCCTTGCCCTTGGCCAGCGTCGGCCCCAATTGCAAGACCGTCTTCACCTTGGCGGCGCGCAGATCTTTCATGTCGGTATTGGCGGCGATCAACTCAACGCCCAGCATGTCATTTCCGGCCATGGAATTGACGGACAAACAGCCGCGCCCACCAACACCTATCACCTTGATTATTGCCCCGACGTTGTTGTCTTCCGGTCCTGCTTCGCGAAACGTCATATTTCCCCCTTACACCCGACCCCGAAAAAACATGTTCGCGCATGGCACAACTGTATCACGGGCATCGGCCATGCGAAATATATCTGTCACCTACTCAAGAACTTTTTCCTAAACCAGGCCATGACTTTTCCGCCCCAGCCTTCCCCTTCCCATTCGGCGCCATACTCACCGATATTTTTCTGGGCGTGGCGGACCAGCCCAGCGGCGGTGGCAAAACGGGCGCCGCCGATTTCCTTAGCCTCGCGGCCAGCGAAAGCAACTGGATAACCACGCCGCACCCGCAGGCCAAAAACGGTTTCCGCCAGCGGCATCAGGGCATCCAGTTCAGCGCCGCCGCCGGTGAGAACCACCCCGGATTTAATCTTGCCTTTCACCCCGTTCTTCACCAGATCGTCATTGATGACCTGAAAGAGCTCCCGCATCCGTTCCTCCAGCATCCTGGCCATTACAGACCGCGCAATTTTGCCGCTCTCTTCGCCGTTCTGGGCGGGAATAGTGGCATATTCGTTATCCTTGAAGATTGCCGGATCGGCGGCGCCAAATTTTTCCTTCAGCTCTTCGGCGGCACTCATTGGCGTATGCCATTCGCTCGCCAGCATTTCGGTCAGGTCGTGGCCGCCGTAGGCGATTTCCCGGATATGCTGGAGGGTGTGGTTATGGTAGACGGCGATGCCGGTGGTACCGCCGCCGATGTCGATGAGGACAACGCCCATTTCCCGTTCCTCGGCCTTCAGCACCGCCTCGGCCGAGGCGATCGATTTCAGCACAATGCCGTCCATCGACACCTCAAGCCCGGCCTTCTGGCAGCAGGTGAGCAGGTTGTTCAAGTCGCCGGTCGCCGCGGTCACAAGGTACATGGTGGTGGACAGGCGGACGCCGGACATGCCGCGTGGATCCTTGATGTTGGTATGATCATCGACCGAGAACTCCTGCGCCTCGGAAAAGATCTGGGCATGATCATTTGGCACCTTGACTGTCCTGGCAAAATCTTTGACCCGCTCGACGTCCCGTTCGCTGATCGCCCGGTCGCCAAGCAGAATGATGCCAAGACTGGCGGAACCACGGATATGGTTGCCAGCAATCGAGACATAAACCGGACAGCGCGACTCACGGATATTCCTGCCGGCCGGGTCTTCCGCCTTGCTGATCGCCTCATTTATATACTGCGCCGTTTCCTCGATGCTGACCACCACACCCTTGCGGATTCCCCTGGAAGCGACAAAACCGGTGCCGATAATTTCTATCCCCTTGCTGTTTACTTCAGCGACGACGCAGCATACCTTGGTAGTGCCGACATCGACGCCAACGATGATCTCGCCTTCTCCGTCCATCCCTTCCGCTGGTTCACCAGCGGCATTTGGCTCAGGCTCCTCGTCCCGTTCATCCTTCAGTCGTACTTCCAAATTTTTATCTCGCATGGCCATCACCCCGCTGCGCTTCTTTCCTGATAAGTCTTGTCACAAAAGCTGCCTCATATGCCGATTGGCGGATTCGCTGCCTGTGATGTTGCCGCCGCCCTCTTCTTTGCCAATTTTCCTGATGAGCCGTATGCGCTCGTCACCGTAATAGCCGACTTCAATGGCCACTATGTCTTCAATCTTGATGTTTTTCATATCACCGTACAATTTTCCCAAAGCATCACCGAGATACGCGAATTGTTTTTGGGTATTGTTGCCAAGGAAAATCGGAAATGGGTAATCGACAAGAAAAAGAACCAGTCTCTTCTCCGGCGTCACGAGAATTTCCGAGATGGTCGGTGTCGTCAAATACAGGTTTTTCTGCCGGGCATCCTTCGTGACCCGCGCCGCCTTTTTCAAAAAAAACATAATCGCGGCCAGCGCCTCGTGCCGCTCCTTTTCATTGGCGAGACAATCCAGGCCGGAAATCACCGGATAATCGGCATCCTGACCAACCTTCATCGGTAAAAAACCATCGCCGCGGGCATCGGCGTACCACAATTCCGGGCCGCCCTGGCCACGGCGGTTGACCAAAGCCACCGGTTCATTTTCGGTGATGGTAATGTCAACGGCCATATCCAGCCAATCGCGTCGCACCGTGGCATCACTGACCCAGGGATCAGTGCGGATACGTTCAGCGACAGCGGCCTCGTCGATGGTCAGCATTGAGGAGCGGTTTTCGACGATGCCGGCAAGTTCTTTAATCCTTTTCACGTCAACGACATGGGTGCCATGGACACGCACGGCGCTGATTTGCACATATGAAAGAGAAGCGAGGAAGCCCGAAAAGAAACGCGGCCCAGCAAACCATACCGTCCCCAGGAGAGTCGCCATGGCCAAAGCCACACCTAAGGCCCTGACCATTTTCGCCCGGCGCCGCTCCGCTTCAGCGACCGGGATAAAACCCGGCTGGCCGAGGCGGCGGTGGTTTTTTTCCCGCCGCGGCAAACGCTGGGCGATCAGCCGCCACCAGGACGCGAGCGGCGTGACAGCGCGCTTGTCCGCCGATGACCGCACCTTCATCCGCTCCTTACGATTCGCCCTAACGGATTCATTTACCATTCTTCAACCTCCTGCTCCAAATCAACGCCGTGGCGGCGGTGGACCGCCTCACGCACTAAACGCGCCAATTCGCGCACGTCGGCGGCGGTGGCCTGGCCGATATTGACGAGGAAGTTAGCGTGGGCGGGCGACACCATAGCATCGCCAACCCGCAGGCCTTTCAAACCGCAGGTGTCAATCAAGCGCCCGGCGCTGTCACCCGGCGGATTTTTGAAGAAAGAACCGGCACTGGTTGCGCCATGCGGCTGGCCCAGCCGCCGCGCCCGTTGATATTCTTCCATACGGGCGGCAATGGCCGCCGGATCGTCCTGGCGCAAAATAAAATGGACGCCGGTGATTGCCACCTGGCCGCGCCACTTCTCGGCATCAAGCCAGGCACGGTAAGCGAAGCGCAACTCTGAAGCGGGCAGCATCCGCGGGCCGTCTTCGCCGCAAAGCTCAAGCGCCGATACCCAAGCGGCGATCTGGCCGCCGAAGGCGCCGGCGTTCATGACCACCGCCCCGCCGACGCTACCGGGGATGCCAGCGGCGAATTCCAATCCGGAAAGGCCATTTTCCTGACAAAAGCGACTGAGGGCGGGCAAGACGCTGGCGGCACCGGCGGCAACTTCCCGGTCGCCAATTTTTTCCAGGCGGCGAAACCCCCCTCCCAGCATCAGGGTGATGCCAGCCAGACCATCATCGGCGACGAGGACATTGCTGCCCTTGCCCAACAGCCGCCACGGCACAGCCTGCCGCCGGGCAAAGCTCAAAACCGAGGCAAGCTCGGCACAATCTTCAACCGTCACCAACGCTTCCGCCGGGCCACCGATGCGCAGGCTGGTATGAGCGGCCAGCGGCACCTCCCAGGCTACAGGCTGGGCGACAAGGGTTTGCAGCTCCCGCCGCATTTGTGATGACAGGATTACTTTCATGGTTTGCCTTCCACGGCCAGCAGTTCCAGCAACTCGTCACTCACCTTGACAATATTGCCGGCGCCCAAGGTCAAAACCAGGTCGTTTTCTTTCAGCATTGGCAGCACCGCCGCCGCCATCTCCTCGACGTTGGCCACAAAATGTACTTGCTTCTGGCCGTGCCGCTCAATTTCAGCAAGCAGGTTGGCACCACTGACGCCTTCTATAGGCCGCTCGCTGGCGGCGTAGATTTCCGTCATGACCAAGACATCGGCCTGATGGAAACAGGTGCGGAATTCCGAGGCCAGGGCCTGGGTGCGGCTGTAGCGGTGCGGCTGAAACAGGGTCACCAGGCGTTTGTTGGGCCATGCGGTCTTAATAGCTGTAAGGGTGGCACGTATTTCGGTCGGATGATGGCCATAGTCGTCAACCACCGTGATGCCGATGATCTCGCCTTTTTTCTGCATCCGCCGCTGCACCCCGGGAAAGGTGCGCAGAGCCTGGGCGATGACCGCAAAAGAAACACTCAATTCCTCGCCAATGGCAACCGTTGCCAGGGCATTATAAATATTGTGCAGCCCTGGCGGCGCCACATCGATCGCCCCTAAAAAGCGCTCGCCGCGGTAGACCTCGGCGTGAACGCGGCCGTCCTGGAAGCGGACGTTTTCCCCATGGTAATCGGCCTGGGCGCTCAGGCCGTAGGTGATGACGCGGCGGCCAATGACCGGCAGAATGTCGGCGATATTCTTGTCGTCAAGACAGACAATGGCCGCGCCATAAAAGGGAATCTTGGCAATAAATTGCAGAAAGGCATCTTTGATATGATCAAGGTCGCGGTAGTAATCAAGATGCTCCAGGTCGATGTTGGTGATAACCTCGAGCACCGGCGACAGCTTGAGAAACGAGCCGTCGCTTTCGTCGGCCTCGGCAACAAGAAATTCGCCGCCGCCGAGCCGGGCGTTGCCGCCCAGACTATCGACGCGGCCACCGATAACAATGGTTGGGTCGAGCCCGGCCTGGGACAGCAGCCAAGAGACCATTGAGGTGGTGGTGGTTTTGCCATGTGATCCAGCAATGGCAATGCCGAACTTTTTTAGCCGCATCAATTCGGCCAGCATCTCGGCGCGCTGCACCACCGGGATACGCCGGGCGCGGGCGGCCACCACCTCCGGGTTGTCCTCGGAAATGGCCGACGAGGTGACCACGACATCGGCCTCTGCGATATTTTGGCCATCATGCCCTTGGTGAATAACACCGCCCAAGGCGCGCAGATGGTCGGTGATGGCGGTCGTATGCAGGTCGGAGCCAGAGACATTATAGCCGATATTAAGCAGCAATTCGGCGATGCCACTCATGCCGATGCCGCCAATGCCGACGAAATGAATTTTTTTCGATTTATGGTACATAAATTTCGTTACCTTGCTTCCGCCTCTTCACTCCACCCCGCCACCTTCAGGCAAATATCAACGATCGCTTCAGCGGCCTGGGGCCGGGCCAGGCCGCGCATGGCCTTGCCCATCGCCCACAAACGGGCCGCGTCACGCGACAAGGCGAGGATATGAGTAGCCAGTCTCGCGCTCGTCAGTTCATCCTGCCGAAACATCCAGGCGCCACCGCCTTGCACATAATGATCGCCATTGCGTTCCTGATGATTGTCGGCGGCATAAGGGTAAGGCACCAGGATCGTCGGCAGGCCCAAGACGGCCAATTCGGCCAAGGTCGTGGCCCCAGCCCGCGACAGACAACAGGTAGCCTCGCCGTAAATAGATGCTATATCGGTAAAAAATGCGGCGACTTTTGCCTCGATGCCCGCCTCGGCGTAGCGTTTTTTTATCGCCGCCTCGTCCTCGGCGCCGGTTTGATGGATCAGGCGGACGCTGGCAAGCTCTCCCTTCGCCACCGCACAGAAGGCGTCAGCAACCAATTGATTGAGGGCATGCGCCCCCTGGCTGCCACCAAGGACGAGCAAGGTGGGGCGGGCTGAGGGGTCGGCCACGGCCTGCCGGCGTCTCTCTTTGGCCAAATGGGCGATGGCTTGCCGCACCGGGTTACCGGTGAGGACGCATTTTTTCGCCGGGAAATAATTTGTGCTTTCCGGCAACGACAGGCAAACCCGGGTCACCAGCCGTCCCAACAGACGGTTGGCCATACCCGGCACCGAGTTCTGCTCATGGATGACGGCGGGAATCCTCAAAAGCCTGGCCGCCAACAACACCGGGCCGGTGACGTAACCGCCGACACCCAAAACCACGTTCGGGCGGAAACGGCGGATATGGGCCATGGCCTGGTAGATGGATTTGGGCACTATCCAGACCGCTTTGCATTTGTCCGCCAGCCCCGCGCCCTTGAAGCCCAAACTTTCTATCGCCGCGCCGACGAAGCCATGCGAGGCCAAACCCAAGGTGTCGATCTTGCGGCCTGTGCCGAGAAACAGTACTTCGCTCGTCGGTAAACGCCGGCGCAGCTCTTGGGCGGCGGCAATCGCCGGGAAAAGATGGCCACCGGTACCGCCACCGCTAATGAGGAAACGAAAGGCGGTCATGGCTCTTCTCCTTCGGGCAAAGCGCCTGCCGCCGCCGCGAAGACTTGGCCGCGATGAGCATAATCGCGGAACATGTCAAAACTCGAACAGGCGGGCGACAGCAACACTGTATCGCCAGTCTCAGCCAGCCGCGCGGCCATTTGCACCGCCGCGGCCATATCGCTGGCTGTCACCATCGGTGCCACACCGGCCAAGGCTTCGGCGATCAGCGGCGCCGCTTCACCTATCAAAACAAGATGGCGGCAATGGTTGGCTACCGCCTCGGCCAAGAGACGATAATCCTCGCCCTTATGGCGACCGCCGGCGATCAGCACGACACGGCCCGGCGTCTGTTCCAAAGCGGCGATGACGGCGCCGGTATTGGTGCCTTTTGAATCATCGATATAGCGGACGCCGGCCACTTCCCGCACCAGTTGCAGCCGGTGCGGCAGCGGCGCGAAGGCGCGCAGAGCGGCGAGAATAGTCGCCGCTTCAACGCCAAAGGCCCTGGTTGCGCACATTGCCGCCGTGGCGTTGCTGACCCCGATTGGGAAATCGAGGGGCGAGCCAGCGAGATTATAGTCTTCCCCAACACCCTGCCAGTTCAGGCGGGCGCCGTGCTCACCGATTCGCGCCTGACAATTTTCGCCGTGACCGTAGGCAATGAGACGGCTGGTCACCCTGGCCGTTTGCCGAGCCGCCATGTCATCATCCATACAGATCACCGCCGCATCATCTTTTTGTTGATTGACAAATAGCCGCATTTTCGCGGCGGCGTACTCATCCATGCCGGCGTGCAGGTCAAAATGATCAGGCGTGATATTCAGCAAGACACCGACTTTCGGCGCGAAGGTTCCGGCCAGTTGTAACTGGAAACTTGATAGCTCCAGCACCAGGACATCGACCCTATCGCCAGAGAGAACATAACGCAAAAGTGGCGTACCGATGTTGCCGCCGACAAAGACGCTATTGCCCGCCGCCTTCAGGATTTCGCCGATTAAGGTCGTCACCGTGGTTTTGCCGTTAGTACCGGTGACGGCAATCACCGGGGCATTCAACAGCGGCGCGACCAGGGCCAGCTCGCCGTACAACGGCACGCCGCTGGCGACAAGCCATTCAATGATATCTTGATGCAGCGATACGCCGGGACTGACGATGGCCGCGTCGATACCAGCGAGAAAGTCGCGGCTATGCCGTCCAGCTTCCCAGGCAACACCCATGGCGTCAAGGCTGGTGCCGTGCTTTTCGGCGAAACGGGCGACGTCGCCGCTGTCGGAAACGCAAACCCACGCCCCCGCCTTTTGGGCAAAGGTCAGCGCCGCCTGTCCCGACAGGCCGAAGCCCAGCACCGCCACCCGCATTCCCACCTTTATCAAGCCGCCGTCCATCTTTTTACCTAAGTTTTAAGGTGGCAATGGCGATGATCCCCAGCACCACCGAAATAATCCAAAAACGCACGACCACCTTTTGCTCATGCCAGCCTTGTTTTTCAAAATGATGATGAAACGGGGCCATGAGAAAAATCCGCTTGCCGTGCGTCATCTTGAAATAAACGACCTGCATGATCACCGACACGGCTTCCATGACAAAGACGCCGCCGACAATCACCAAAAGAAATTCCTGCTTGACGATGATGGCGATCGTGCCAATCGCCCCGCCCAGGGCCAAGGAGCCGACATCGCCCATGAATATCTGGGCCGGATAGGCATTGAACCAAAGAAAGCCCAGGCAACTACCGAACAGGGCGGCGCAAAAAATGGCCAGCTCGCCGGAGTCAATGATATAAGGAATGTCAAGGTAATGGGCATACACCAGGTTACCGGCCAGATAGGCGAAGAGCAGGTAGACGGCGGCGGTGATCATCGACGGGCCAACGGCCAGACCGTCGAGACCATCGGTGAGATTGACGGCGTTCGAAGCGCCGATGATGACGACAACGACAAATGGCAGATAACACCAGCCAAGATCGGGATGCCAATTCTTGAAAAAGGGCAGGCTTAGCTGGCTGGAATACTGCGGATGGCAAAACAGATAGAAGGCTACCACTGCGGCGCCGGCAATCTGCAACAGGAGCTTGCCGCGCGGACTCAAGCCCTTGCTGTTACTCTTGCTGATCTTGCGGTAGTCGTCGATGCCGCCGATTAAACCATAAAAGACGGTAACGCCGAGAACCAGCCAGACGAGGGTATTGTTGAGCCGCGCCCATAAAATGGTGGAAACGAAAATCGCCGCCAGCATCAACAGGCCGCCCATGGTCGGCACGCCCTGCTTGGCGAGATGGCTGGCCGGGCCGTCGTCGCGCACCATCTGGCCGAATTTCAGGCGGCGCATCAAGGCGATGAAGCGCGGCCCACACAGATACATGACGGCAAAAGCCGTCACTGCCGCGCCGACGCTGCGAAAGGTGATATAGCGAAAGACGTTGAAGCCGGAAAATTCGGCCTGCAACAGGGTGAGCCAGTACAGCATATTATTTCCCAATCCTATCCGTGGTCGGCGACAATGCCTGGACCACTGTTTCCATCGACATTCCCCGCGAACCCTTGACAAGAATCACATCCTGGGCGTCAAGACGCCCCGAAGCGATCAGGTTCTCCACCCAAACGACAACTTCATCCTTAGTGGCAAAAGCGTGGGCCACCTCCGCCGCCATGCCTGCCTGGCGGGCAGCCGCCACCACCCGCTCCGCCTCACTGCCAACCGCCGCAACCAAAGAAACGTCCAGCGCCGCCGCTTGCCGCCCCAACTCCTCGTGCAAGCCGCCGGAGGCGGGGCCAAGTTCCAGCATGTCGCCCAAAATGGCCAAGCTCTTTTTACCCGCCGCTTGCTTTTGCAGAGTCGCCAGCGCCGCCGCCATTGAGGCCGGGTTGGCGTTATAGCTGTCGTTTAACAGTTTCAGACCATGCCGCGTCCAGCCGATATTCATCCGTTTATCCACCGCCCGTAGAGCGGACAGGCCTTGGGCAATAGTTACCAGCGGCACCCCAGCGGCCACAGCGCAGGCGCTGGCGGCCAGGGCGCATTCGACGTTGTGGCGGCCAATCAAGGATAAAACTATTTCCTGACGCGCATCGTCGTGGCACAGCGTGAAAGAAATACTATCCTCTCCCTCACAAATATCTTCCGCCCAAAAGTCGGCGGTCGGGCAGGCGTCCTGGCCGCGCGCCGAAAAGATGAGGCGCCGTTGGCCGTAGCGGGCGGCCATGGCCATAAGGTGCGGGTCGTCGCCGTTGATGATCAAGATAGCGTCGCTCCCAGCGGTGGCGAACAGTTCTTCTTTGGCGCGGGCAACACCGCCAATGTCGCCCAAGCCTTCGAGATGCACACCGTGCACATTGGTGATGCAGCAAATATCGGCCTGGGCGGTTTTGCCCATGCGGGCGATTTCGCCAGGGGCGTTCATGCCCATTTCCAAAACGGCGGCCTTATGGTGCGGGCCAATGGCCAACAGCGTCAGCGGCAAGCCAATCACATTGTTCAGGTTGCCCTGGGTGGCCAGCACACAAGCTGGTGGATTGTCAAGTCCTTCCGGATAATGGGCGCGGAAGATGGCCGCCAGCATTTCTTTCGTTGTGGTCTTGCCGCAACTGCCGGTAATGGCAACAATTTTCTGCTGGCTGACTTCAGCGACGAGACGGCGGCGAAAGGCTGCCAAATCGTGGAGAGCGGTCAGGGTATCGTCCACTTCCAGACAGGCAATGGCAGCAGCAGGCGATTTTTTGCCACGGGCGACAATCAGGCAGGCCGCGCCCGCCGCCTCGGCCTTCGCTTGAAAATCGTGACCATCGAAGTTGTCGCCTTTGAGCGCCAAAAAAATATCGCCCTGACCGATAGCGCGGCTGTCGGTTGAGACTTTGGCCAGCGGCAGTTCTTGACGACCGGCGGTCAACCGCCCGCCGGTGGCCGCGATCAGATCGGGCAAACGCCAGCCACACAGCGCCGTTAACGCTTCGAGATGGTCATCAAAAAAAATTTTGCCGTTTTTTCCCTGCTGATAGCGCTCATGTCCCTTGCCGAGCAGGGCGACAATGTCGCCTGGTCGCGCCGCCTGCACTGCCAGCCGAATGGCCAAAGCGCGGCCAGCGATGTTGACGAAACCGGCGTTTGTGGGATTGTTCAGCCAGGTTACATCGCGCCGGGTGATACCAGCGGCCACGACGCCAGTCTCGATTTCGCGGCGGATTTGCTCAGGCTCTTCGCGGCGCGGATTGTCATCGGTCAGAATCACCACATCGGCCAATTCCGCCACCGCTTGACCCATCAGCGGACGCTTGCCCTTATCACGGTCACCACCGCAGCCCATGAGGCAGAACAGGCGACGATGCGGCAAAGCTTTCAGGGCCGAGAGCGCCTGACGCACCGCATCGGGCGTATGGGCATAATCGACAAACACCGTCGGCCGGGAAGCGGCGGCGGAAGCGGTCTCGACGCGCTGCAAACGCCCCGGCGCGCCATAGGCTTCAGCCAGGCCATACCGCACCCCATCGGCATCGATGCCGACGGCAAACAGCATGGCCGCCGCCGTCAGCAAATTTTCGCCGTTGAAACCACCGACAAGAGGACTCGTCAGGGTGAATTGTCCCCAGCGTCCGGTAAGATCAAGACGGCTGCCGTGGGCGTCACTGCTGGCAGCGGCCAAGCGCAAATCAGCACCGGTTTGACTACCGCAACTGATACAATTGCGACCCTGTCCCTGACGCAAAGATAGAAGTTCTCCGGCCCAAATGTTATCACCATTGATGACCGCGACGCCGCCCTCTTTCAGGTGACGGCTGAAAAGAAGATGCTTGGCCGCGAAATAATCGGCCATATCGGCATGGTAATCGAGATGATCCTGACTCAGATTGGTAAAGGCGGCGACATCGAAGCGCAAGTTACCGAGCCGCTGCTGGACCAGCGCGTGCGACGATACCTCCATGATTACCGTCTTGACGCCGGCATCGGCCATTTTTCGCAAAAGTTCCTGTAAAACCAGGGCATCGGGCGTAGTGTGCGGCGCCGGCAAAGTTACTGTTGCGCCGCGGACCGTGTAGCGGTAGCTGACGGTGCCGACGACGCCGACGCTTTCTCCCGCCTTGAGCAGGCATTGCTCGACCAGGTAACTGACTGTGGTCTTGCCGTTGGTGCCGGTCACGGCCAACACTGCCGG